>JAAZLP010000106.1 GCA_012799265.1 Phyllobacteriaceae bacterium
ACACCACAACCAGCCAGCCCCTAGGCAAGAGCAGGCAATAAGCCACCCACAAAAAAGTACCCCAGACCCCGAAAACAACAAACCCCGCCAAAAATGACGGGGTTTGTCAGTGGTCTGGCGCGGGGTTTTGGCCCCGCGCTTTTCTTATTTCTGACACTCAGTGCGTTCAGGCTTCCGGGTGTTTGAACACCAGGGCGGCGTTGGTGCCGCCGAAGCCGAAGGAGTTGGAGAGGACGTAGCCGAGGTCCACATTGTCGCGACGCTGGCGCAGGATGGGCATGTCGGCAAAGGCCGGATCGATGGTCTCGATATTGGCGCTTTCGGCGATGAAGCGATTGCGCATCATGAGGATCGAATAAATCGATTCATGCACGCCCGTTGCGCCCTGGCTGTGGCCGGTGAGCGACTTGGTGGCGGAGATCGGCGGGCACTTGTCTTCATTGCCGAAGACGGCGCGGAGCGCTTCAATTTCCTTGAGGTCACCGACCGGGGTCGAGGTCGCGTGCGGGTTGATATAGTCGATCGGCGCTTTGATGTTCTTAAGCGCCATGCGCATGCAGCGCTCGGCGCCTTCACCCGAGGGAGCGACCATGTCGACACCATCAGAGGTGGCGCCATAGCCAACCACTTCCGCCCAGATCTTGGCGCCGCGTGCCTTGGCGTGTTCGTATTCTTCGAGCACGAGAACGCCGGCGCCACCCGAAATGACAAAGCCATCGCGGTTGGCGTCATAAGCGCGGGAGGCCTTTGACGGGTTGTCGTTGAAGTTCGAGCTCATCGCGCCCATGGCGTCGAAGAGATCGGAAAGCGTCCAGTCGAGGTCTTCGTGGCCACCGGCAAAGACGATGTCCTGCTTGCCCAGCATGATCTGCTCATAGGCATTGCCGATGCAATGCTTGGAGGTCGCGCAGGCGGCGGTGATCGTATAGTTGATGCCCTTGATGCCGAAGGACGTCGCCAACGTTGCCGAGGCGGTCGAGCCCATGGCCTTTGGCACGGCCAGCGGCCCAATGCGCTTGGGGCTGGTATTCTTGCGGGTGACGTCTGCCGCTTCCACGATGGTGCGGGTGGAAGCGCCGCCCGAGCCCATGACAATGCCGGTCATGGGATTGGAGATGTCGCTCTCTTCGAGGCCAGCATCGGCGATGGCCTGCTGCATGGCGAGATAGTTCCAGGCAGCACCTTTGCCCATGAAACGGGTGACGCGGCGGTCGAGGATTTCAAACGGATCGAGGCGCGGATCGCCCTTGACCTGGCTGCGGAAACCCAGCTCGGCATAGTCTTCGGCAAAAACAATGCCCGGCCTGGCCAGACGGAGGCTCTCGGTGACCTCGTCCAGCGAGTTGCCGATCGAGGAGATGACACCCATGCCAGTTACGACAACTCGTCTCATGCTGTCCTCGTCAATTGGTCTAAACAGTTCGCCATGGGGCGGGCGAATCCTTTTCTCATATAGGGATAGGAACGACGCTTTTAAGCGCTCTTTTGTTCCTGAAGCTGCGTTTCGGTGAACAGACCCACGCGCAGGTCCTTGGCTTCGTAGATCACCTTGCCGTCCGCCTTCACCCAGCCATCGGCGATGCCGAGGGTCAGACGCGAACGCATGACGCGCTTGAGGTCGATGCCATATTCCACGAGCTTGACGTCGTCGGTCACCTGTCCGGTGAACTTGATTTCGCCGCCCAGGGCGCGGCCCTTGCCGGGCTGGCCGATCCAGGAGAGGAAGAAGCCGGTCATCTGCCAGATGGCGTCGAGACCAAGGCAACCGGGCATGACCGGATCGCCGATGAAATGGCACTTGAAGAACCAGAGGTCCGGATTGACGTCGAGCTCAGCGCGAACATAGCCCTTGCCGAAATCGCCACCCTCTTCCTGGATGTCGGTAATGCGATCGAACATCAGCATGGGTGGCGCCGGCAGGCGGGCATCGCCCTGACCCGGCAATTCGCCACGGCCATGGGCCAGTAGTTCTTCGTAGTTAAAGGCGTGTTGCCGGTCGGCCATTGCACTTTCCCCGTTGTCTATTGCCGTCTCGTACAGAGCCCACCCCAGAGGGTCAAGCGTCGCAAAGCCCGGCAACACAGGCGTTTGAGGCCCCAGAGCTTGTATCCACGGCCACCGATCGCTATAACACTATCAGCATTTTTCGATTTATTGACGAGACTTACGAGCGACATGCCCGATCGTATCGCAGCCGACCGGTCCCATCCGTCCCGCACCCCGTGCCTGACGGCCGTGTTGCGCATGGCCGGATTGCGCCCTACCCGTCAGCGCGTGGCCCTTGCCGAGCTGCTGTTTGGCGGTCCGCATCGTCACGTCAGCGCCGAACAGCTGCATGGGGAAGCTTCCAGCGCCAATGTGAATGTGTCGCTGGCGACCATCTACAATACGCTGCACCAGTTCCATGAGGCTGGGCTTTTGCGTGAAGTGGCGGTCGATGCATCGCGCTCCTATTTCGATACCGATACGTCCGATCATCATCACTTCTATGTGGAAGATGAGCAGCGGATGATCGATATTCCGGCCGAAGCGGTCGAGTTCAAATCCCTGCCGCAGGCCCCTGCCGGCATGGAAGTTGCCCATGTCGACGTGGTGATCCGGGTCCGCCGGACCCCTGCCTGAGACCAAGCTGTCAAGTCCCGGAAGGCCGCTTTGCGGTCTGTTGCGGGCGGTGACAAAGCCTTTTGCCTTGACCATAGTGTGACCAGCTTCAACAGCGGCAAGGACGGCGCATGGCAGTAAGTGTCAATCTCAAAGCCTATTTCGACCGCATCGGCTTTGCCGGTTCGATCGCTCCCACGGTGGCAACGCTTGAAAATCTGCAGGCGCTGCACCCTGCCTCCATACCCTTTGAGAACATTGACCCGCTGATCGGCGCCAATGTGCTGCTCGATCAGTCCAGCCTGGAGCGGAAGCTCCTGGCCGACCGGCGCGGCGGCTATTGCCTCGAACACAACCTGCTCTTCATGCGCGTCCTCGAGGACCTCGACTATGTGGTGCGGCCCCTGCTCGCCCGCGTGCTCTGGCCCGACCCGGAAGCCGCCTCGACGGAAAAGACGCATCTACTCCTTCATGTCGAGGTCAATGGGCAGAGTTATATTGCCGATGTCGGCTTTGGCGGACTGACGCTCACCGCGCCGCTGCGGCTGCGGGCCGATGTCGAACAGCAGACGCCGCACGAAACATTCCGCCTCCGCAATGGCGAGGCAAACTGGACGCTCGAAGCACAGATCGGCGAAGACTGGCGCCCGGTCTATGCCTTCACCCTCGATGAGGTGAACGACGCCGAGATCGCCGCGGTCAATCACGAGATGTCCAATAACCGCTCCCAGCGGATGACGCAGGAGCTGCGCGTCTCGCTGTCGCCCGGTGGCAGGCGGATCAAGCTGCATAATACGACGCTGACGGTTCAGCCGGTCGAAGGCGATGCGGAAAAGCGCGAGACCACCACGATGGAAAGCCTGCGGGCGGCACTGACCGGGGAGTTCGGCATCCAGCTGCCCAATGACGAGCGACTGGAACCGGCACTGGCGGCTCTCCTTCCCGCACCCGCAGAACCGCCCGAGGCCTGATCATGGCGCCGGTCGAGGTTCGGCAGGACAGGCTCTTTGAATTCGTCGATTTCGACGCTTTCTATGCCTGGCTCGCCAAGAACCATGACAGCGCCGAAGAGGTCTGGATCCGCATCTTCAAGAAGGCGACCGGCAAGCCGACCATCACGCCCGTCGAAGCGATCGAGGCGGTGCTCTGCTGGGGCTGGATCGACGCCATCAAGAAGAGCTGGGACGAGGAAAGCTTCGTTCAGCGCTATTGCCCGCGCCGGGCGAAATCGGTGTGGAGCCAGATCAATCGCGACAATGTCGAAAAGCTCATCAAGGCCGGGCTGATGACCGAGCATGGGCTCAAACATGTCGAGGCCGCCAAGGCCGACGGGCGTTGGGACGCGGCCTACAAGACGACACAGGAGGCACCCGCCGACCTCCTCGCCGCCATTGCCGCCAATCCCAATGCGCAGCACGTCTATGGTCAGCTGACGGCGCAGAACCGTTTTGCGCTCACCTTCCGCGTCAATGCGCTCAAAACCGAGGCCGGGCGGAATACGAAAATCGCGGGCTTTGTGGAGATGCTGTCGCGGGGCGAGACGATCTATCCTCAAAAGCTGGAGCTAAAGGGATGACGCTTTACGCGGCATTTCTCAGAGGCATCAATCTTGGCAAGCGGCAGATGAAGATGGCCGAGCTCAAGGCGTGTCTTGAGGGTGCGGGCTATGCAGCGGTCAAGACCGTACTCGCCAGCGGCAATGTGCGCTTTGAGGCCGAGGGTTCGCCCGAAACGATCCGCAAGGACATGGAACAGCGGATCAGGGAAGCCTTTGGCTTTGAGGTCGGCGTGGTGCTGCGGACCGGCGAAGAACTACAGGAAATCAAGGACAGCGACCCCTTTGGCGGGCTCGATCCGAAGGCTGATCTGACGCGGCATGTGCTGCTCTTTGACGAGCCGCTGCCGGAAGATGTGGCGCTTGAAAGCCTTCCCGGGGATACGGAAATTGTCCGCATCGACAGGCGCGAGATTTACATCGCCGCCTATCGCCAGCCGAATGGGCGTTATACAGAGCATGTCGAAGCCGTGCTGAAGC
>JAAZLP010000107.1 GCA_012799265.1 Phyllobacteriaceae bacterium
TGGTCGCACCCGAAGCTTCGATCTGGCCGATTTCCGGGCGGTAGTCAGCCTTGCCGTCTTCGTGCGCAACATTGGCGAGCACCTTGCCGCCACCAGCTTCGAAAGCTTCGACAAATGCGCCTGCGAGGCCCGAACCGTAGTCGTTGTTGAGGTAGGTCACGCCTACTTCGGTGATGCCGCGGGCCAGCAGAAGCTCTGCAGCCTTCACGCCCTGCACGGAGTCAGGAACAACGTTGCGGAAGATCAGATCGTTGTCTTCAAGGGCAGCAACCGCCGGTGCGGTCGAGGCCGGCGAGATCATCACGACATTGCCCGGAATGGCCGAGCCGTTTGCACCGGCGATGGTTGCGCCCGAGCAGAAGCCGCCAAAGATGGCGATGACGTTTTCAGCGTTGACCAGACGGTCGGCGGCCGGACCACCAGTGGTAGCGTCGCAGCCAGAGTCTGCGATCACGGAAGTCAGGGTGAGCCCATCCAGAATGCCGCCCTGATCATTGACGTTAGCGATGGCGAGATTGCCAGCGTCCACCATACCAGGGGCAAAGCCAGCAATACCGCCAGTCAGGTCGGCGAGGAAGCCGAGCTTGACTTCCTGTGCCAGCACAGGTGCTGCAGCGAACAGGGTGGAAGCGGCGACCGCAAGGGTCAGGGTTTTCTTAATCATTGACGTCCCTCTGTTTCAGTTGCGCGTCGGCTGACCTATTGGTCCCCTTCTTCCGGCGTGCAACGAGATCGGGGGCGCGTCGGCGCCCCGCTGACTGAGACTGTTGCACAATTCTGAAGCAAAAGTCACCGGGGTGTTCGCGCCAAAATGACAAGTCGTGCCGGTTGCTTAACACCGTTGATTTGCGGTTAGACTGCAGCTCATGAAATATCGCGCCCGCCGACCTTTCTGGCTTCCTGTTCTTGCCGGACTGACCCTTGGTCTTTCCGCTCTGCCGAGTGTTGCCCAGTTCGAAGTCCTTGACGCGGCACAAGACCGTCCCGGCCAGGCAACTACACCGGCGGAGCCGACCACGGCCGAAGTGGCACCACCTGTCTGTGGCACGCAGCCGCTCAGCATTGCGCGGATGCCCTGGCCCTCCGCTGCGCTTCTGGCGGAAATCCATGCGCGTATTCTGACTGCTGAATTTGGCTGCGAGGTGCGTGTCGTCGCGGGCGACATGGCCGCGACCGCGTCCTCCATGGGCTCCACCGGCCAACCTGCCGTCGCCCCGGAAATGTGGGTCAACCGCGTTGCCGATCTCTGGAATGCCGCCATGGATAGCCAGATGGTGCGCAGCGCCGCCCCGAGCTTTGTTGAAGCAACATTCGAGGGCTGGTTCATGCCCTCCTATCTCGCCGACACCTTCACCACTGCTCCCACGGCTGCAGCCCTCGCGGAAGCGCTGCCGCTGCTGCAGCCAGACGAGAAGATGCGGTTCATCTCCTGCCCGGGGGATTGGGCCTGCTCGATCATCAACCGCAATCTCGTCGCCGCCCATGGGCTTGAGGCGCTGGTGGAGATCGTCGAGCCGGCTAATCGCTTCGAAATGGATCGCCTGATTGCCGAAGCCGTCAATCGGCGCGAGCTGTTCCTGTTTTACTACTGGCAGCCCAATGCGGTGCTCGCCCAGCTCGATTTCGTGCCGCTCGACATGGGCGCCTATGACGAAAGCGCGGCCCAGTGCCTTGCCCGCCGCGTCTGCGAGGATGCTGTCCCCTCCGCCTTCGCGCCGGATCTCGTGGTGATCGCCGTCACCGAGCGGATCTTCGTCAACATGCCGACCATCGCCGGCTATTTTCAGCGCGCGACGCTGCCACTCGCCGAAATGGATGAACTCCTCGCCCAGCTCAATGCCGGCGCCTCGACACCCGAAGAGGTGGCCGACCGCTTCGTAGCGGAGCGGGAAGACATCTGGCGGAGCTGGGTCGGGGCGCAACCCTGATCTCCGGTTTTGCGGCCATGAGATGGATTGCGCCTTTTTGCAGTTCTGACGACTGGGACGTTCTGCCTACGACGACAGTCTGATGACAGCTTTGCGCGGCGCGCAGTTGCGCAGCCTGCCCCGGCATGGCTATAACACTGCCCGAAAGCCATAACGCACGGGAGCAGCGCCTTGGACTTGAAGCGTATCAATGATCACGTCAGCGTATCTGGACAAATCCAGCCGGAAGACGTGGCAACGCTCAAGAGCCTGGGCTTTGTCGCCATCGTGAACAACCGTCCGGACGGGGAAAGCCCCGATCAGCCGGCCGGTGCAGAAATCGAGGCAGCCGCCAAGGCAGCCGGGCTTTCCTACCACGCTATTCCGCTCGGCCGGGAAGGGGTCAACCCCGATCTCGTTGCGAGCACCAAGGCCGTTCTCGAGGGGAGCGACGGCCCGGTGTTCTGCTTCTGCCGTTCGGGCACGCGTTCGACCACGCTCTGGGCCCTGAGCCAAGCGGGCGAGGCTCCGGCCGAGGAGATCATCTCCCAGGCTGCCGAGGCCGGTTACGACATGAGCCACCTTGCCGGCTATCTCGGTCGGGGCTGACTATTTCTTTCTGACGGTTGGACGGGCAACCGTCCTGCTGTCGATTTGCTGAGCGGACCTATCCGGTCCTTTACCCCTCCTGCTCGGAATTTAAATCGATGCCAATCAAGAAAATCCTCGTTGCCAACCGTAGCGAGATCGCCATCCGTGTGTTCCGCGCCGCCAATGAGCTGGGGCTGAAAACCGTTGCGGTCTTCGCCGAGGAAGACAAGCTGGCCCTGCATCGCTTCAAGGCCGACGAGGCCTATCTCATCGGCAAGGGCAAGGGTCCGGTCGAGGCGTACCTGCAGATCGACGAATATATCCGCATCGCCAAGCTCTCGGGCGCCGATGCCATCCATCCGGGCTATGGCCTTCTCTCGGAGAGCCCGGAATTCGTCGATGCCTGCGAAGAGGCCGGCATCACCTTTATCGGCCCGCGGGCCCAGACCATGCGCGATCTCGGCAACAAGGTTGCAGCCCGCAACATGGCGCTCGCCGCCAATGTGCCGGTGGTCCCGGCGACCGATGCGCTGCCCGATGATCCCGAAGAGATCAAGCGTCTGGCGGCCGAGATTGGCTACCCGCTCATGCTCAAGGCCTCCTGGGGTGGCGGCGGTCGCGGCATGCGCCGCATCATGGACGAAAACCAGCTTCTGGCTGAAGTTGCTGAAGGCAAGCGCGAGGCCAAGGCCGCCTTCGGCAAGGACGAGATGTATCTCGAAAAGCTGATCGAGCGCGCCCGCCATGTCGAAGTGCAGCTCATCGGCGACGATCACGGCAATCTCGTCCACCTATTCGAGCGTGACTGCTCGGTGCAGCGCCGCAACCAGAAGGTCGTCGAGCGCGCCCCGGCGCCATACCTCTCTGACGCTGTCCGCAAGGAGCTCACCGACGCCGCCGTGCGCCTCGGCAAATCGGCCAACTATCGCGGTGCCGGTACGGTCGAATTCCTCATGGATGCCGATACCGACAA
>JAAZLP010000108.1 GCA_012799265.1 Phyllobacteriaceae bacterium
ACCAGGATAATGATGCCGGACAGGCCGCCGCCGCCAGCGCCGCGACCGACAGGCAACCGGATGGGCCCGCCTCCGCCAATGCGACCGCCCGGCATGCCGCCGCCGCGTCTGTCCTCGATATTGCTGCTTTGCCGACGGCCCTTCCAGAGCATGGTACAAGTCCTGTTGATGATCGTTCGACATTAGCCGAACGACTGCCACGTTCAAAGTGCGTTGGGTAAGGCCAGCCTGACGACGCTGGCAGGGCAATCTTAGCCTTTGGCGTCGCCACCGGCGCTACGGGCTCGTTCCTCGAACCGGTCGCTGCCTTTCCTGAGGTCGGCCCCCTTTTCCTCCTCAACCTTACGCTCTTCCTCGCGCGTGGCCCGGTGCAGGCCTTCAGCCGATTCCTTGCCGGTCTTGGTGGGTGCGTTTTCCTTGCCCATCGTGAACTCCCGTCGCTGCGAGGTTGATCTTCCTCGATAACGCTTGGCGGCATGCGACGTTCCCGCAGGCCAACCGATGCTTCTGCCAGCAGCTCCAGACCCGAAAAATCATCGTTAATCAGGCATTAAGCATGGGCCGATAGCGTGCCGCGACAACCACCCGACTGGTCCTTGCTAAGCATGAACGCCCTCACCCCGCTGATCGAACTTGCACACCAGAAGAGCCTCGACCTCTTCTTCCGTGCTGGTCAGGGGTACCTTGCCGGATCGCCTCATCAGCACGGCCAGCAAGCGAGCGGTTGGGGACTGTCTCCTGTTGGCGTCCACTCGAAGGCCAGGGAGCGCATTGTCTGCGCCGTGCGCGAAATGCCGCCTTCCGCGCAGGTCTACGCACGGCCCGGTCACTGAGCCGTTACGGCAGAACCTTCCTGTGGAGGAATGCCTGCTGTGCGCAAACAGCTGGGCAAGCTGCATTTCCGGGGTTCCCACGCCCGGTTCCTTCCCCTATAAGGCCCGCCTAGCCTTACAGAACCAAAACTTGTTACGACCGGCCGAGGCCTCCCCTGGCGCAGCAGCGTTCTAAAAGGGGTATCCGCGACCGGTATTCGTGCAAGCCCAAAAAGACGGATGCTCCCATGCCGAAACGCACCGATATCAAATCGATCCTCATCATCGGCGCGGGCCCCATTGTCATCGGGCAGGCATGCGAGTTCGACTACTCCGGCACGCAGGCCTGCAAGGCGCTGAAGGCCGAGGGCTACCGCATCATCCTGGTCAACTCCAACCCGGCGACGATCATGACCGATCCGGAGCTGGCTGACGCGACCTATATCGAGCCGATCACCCCGGAAGTCGTCGCCAAGATCATCGCCAAGGAGCGCCCGGATGCGCTGCTCCCGACGATGGGCGGCCAGACCGCGCTCAACACCGCGCTGTCGCTTCGCCGCATGGGTGTGCTCGACCGCTACAATGTCGAGATGATCGGCGCCAACGCCGAGGCAATCGACAAGGCCGAGGACCGCGCGCTCTTCCGCGAGGCGATGGCCAGGATCGGGCTGGAGACGCCGCGCTCCATGCTGGCCAATGCGACCGACGTGAAGGATGCCGACCGGCGTACCCATGAGG
>JAAZLP010000109.1 GCA_012799265.1 Phyllobacteriaceae bacterium
CGGCCCATGGCGACGCGCTGGCGCTGGCCACCGGACAACTGGCGCGGCTTGCGATCGAGCATCGGCCCAATTTCGAGGATATCGGCGGCTTCCTTGACGCGGCGGTCGATCTCTTCGCGCGGCGTGCCGCGGTTCTTGAGGCCATATTCCAGGTTTCCGCGCACTGTCATATGCGGATAGAGCGCGTAGTTCTGGAACACCATGGCGATGTCGCGTTCGGCAGGCTCGGCCTTGACCACGTCACGACCGCCGATCTCGATGCGACCGGAGGTGACGGTTTCGAGGCCCGCGACCATGCGGAGCAGGGTGGACTTGCCGCAGCCGGAGGGGCCGACCAGCACGATCAGTTCGCCATCGGCTACGGATAGATTGACGCCTTTGACGGCGGGGATATTGCCGTAGTCCTTCTTGAGGTCGACCAGATTGATGGTGGCCATGGCTTATTTCTCCGTTTCCACGAGGCCTTTGACGAACAGGCGCTGCATGAAGATGACGACAAGGACGGGGGGCAGCATGGCCAGGATCACGGCGGCCATGACGAGGTGCCAGAGCGGTTCGGCGTCGGCGCTGGCGGCGAGCCGTTTGATGCCCATGACGATGGTGTAGTAGCGGCTGTCATTGGTGACGAGCAGCGGCCACATGTACTGCACCCATCCATAAATGAAGAGGATGACAAAGAGCGCCGCGATATTGGTCCGGCTCAGTGGGAGCAGGATGTCGCGGAAGAATTTCAACGGACCGGCGCCGTCAACACGGGCGGCTTCCATCAGTTCATCCGGAATGGTGAGGAAGAACTGGCGGAAAAGGAACGTTGCGGTTGCCGATGCAATCAGTGGCAGGATGAGGCCCTGATAGGAGTTCAGCATCCCCAGGTCAGCCACAACCTTGAAGGTCGGGATGATGCGGACTTCGACCGGGAGCATCAGCGTGATGAAGATGATCCAGAAGGCCAGAAGGCGCAGCGGGAACTTGAAATAGACGATGGCATAGGCCGAGAGCAGCGAGATGACGATCTTGCCGACGGCAATGGCCACGGCCATGACCAGCGAGTTCAGCATCATCACCCAGATCGGCGGCGCGCCGGAACTCGAGAGACCCTCGTTCCAGATCATCGAATAGTTTTCGATCATGTGGGAGCCGGGCAGCAGCGGCACGAGGCCACTGACGAATTCGCCCGGACCATGCGTCGACGCGATGAAGGCCAGATAGACAGGGAATACCACGATCACGACGCCCGCGATGAGCACCAGATGGGTGAGGAAAGTGAGGAAGGGTCTGTTTTCAACCATTCTGGATCAGCCCCTTAGTACTGCACTTTGCGTTCGACGAAGCGGAACTGCACGACAGTCAGCGCGATGACGATAAGCATGAGGATGACGGACTGGGCCGCGGACGAGCCGATGTTCAGATTGAGGACGCCGTCCGTATAGACCTTGTAGACGAGGATGTTCGTGGCCTGTGCCGGACCGCCCATGGTGGTTGCGTCGACGATGCCGAAGGTATCGAACATGGCGTAATTGATGTTGATGATCAGCAGGAAGAACGTCGTCGGCGAGATGAGCGGGAAGACGATGGTCCAGAACCGCTTGAACGGGCCCGCGCCATCGATGGCAGCGGCTTCGTTGAGCGATTGTGGCACCGACTGCAGGCCGGCGACGAAGAAGAGGAAATTGTAGGAAATCTGCTTCCAGGCCGCGGCGATGACGATGAGGATCATGGCCTGATTGCCGTCGATGCGGTGGTTCCAGTTGATCCCCATGCCGCGCAGGATATAGGGCGCGATGCCAATGGATGGATTGAAGATGAACCACCAGAGAATGCCGACGACGACGGGCGCGACCGCATAGGGCCAGACCAGCAGTGTGGTATAGACCTTGCCCGAGCGCAGCAGCCGATTGACCGCCACAGCAAGCAGCAGGGACAGCGCCATCGACAGCAGCGTCACCGAAATGGCGAAGATCGCGGTACGGCCGAGTGAACTGAGATAATTGGGATCGGCGAAGATGCGCCGGTAGTTGTCGAACCAGATGAAAGTGGTCCGGAATCCAAATGGGTCCTCGCGTTCGAACGAGGATTTCAGCGCCTGTATGGCTGGCCAGATGAAGAAGATCAGGGTGACCGCCAGCTGGGGGGCCAGCAAAAGGTAAGGCAGCAGCTTGTTTGGAAATATGGTGCGTTTGCTCTGCATGGGTCCTCGCACGGGCGCCGCGGAATGGACAGCGGCCGGAGCCGCTGCCCATCACTAGAGTTTAATGGGAGCCAGATTGCGCTGGCCCCCGATGACCAGATTATTGATTGGTCGCTTCAAACTCGCGGAGGATTTCGTTGCCACGAGTAACGGCGGAGTCCAGCGCTTCCTGTGCGGTCTTCTGACCGGCCAGCATGGCTTCGAACTCTTCGTCGACCAGCGTACGGATCTGGCTCAGATTACCGAAGCGGACGCCCTTCGAGTTGGCTGTCGGGGTGCCGCGGGTAATCTGCTCGATAGCCACGGACGAACCCGGATTGGCTTCGTAGTAGCCCTGTTCCTGGCCCAGTTCGTAAGCTGCATTGGTGATCGGCAGGTAACCAGTGAACTGGTGCCAATCAGCCTGAACTTCCGGCTGGCTGAGATAGGTGAAGAACTCAGCGACGCCCTTGTAGACTTCATCGCTCTTGCCGTTCAGCACCCAGAGGGTGGCGCCGCCAATGATCGAGTTCTTGGGCTCGTCGATCACGTCGTCATAGTAGGGCAGGGGCGCAAAGCCGACTTCGAAGTCCTTCGAGTTGGCGATGACGCCAGCGCGCGAACCCGAGGAATTCATGTAGACGGCGCATTCACCCGAATAGAACTTCGGCGGAGCGTCTGGGCCGCCAACCGGACCACCATACTGGTAGAGACCCGAGTCAGACCACTTCTTCAGGTTTTCCCAGTGCTTGACCTGGACCGGGCCGTTGAAGGTGAATTCGGTGCCGAGGCCGCCGAAGCCGTTCTCGAGCGTGCCGAACTGCTGGTCGTGGATGGCGGAGAGGTTTTCCGTCTGGATCCAGGTGATCCAGGCCGAGCTCAGGCCGCAGTTTGCAGCGCCAGAGTCGACGATGGTCTGCATTGCCGTTTCCAGCTCAGCCCAGGTCTTCGGCGGGGCTTCCGGATCAAGGCCGGCCTTCGCGAAGGCGTCCTTGTTGTAATACATGATAGGGGTTGACGAGTTGAAGGGCAGCGAGAGAATGTTGCCTTCGGTGTCCGAATAGTAACCCACGACCGGGCCAAGGAAGCCACTCGGATCCCACGGCTGGCCATTTTCGGTCATCAGTTCATAGACCGGCTTCACTGCACCCTTGGCGGCCATCATGGTGCCGGTGCCGACTTCGAAGACCTGCACGATGGCGGGCTGCTCGTTGGCGCGGAATGCGGCGATCGCGGCCGTCAGGGTTTCCGGATAGGAGCCCTTATAGGTCGTGACGACCTTGTATTCTGACTGGCTGTCATTGAACCCCTGGGCAATGGATTCCAGCTTTTTGCCGAGCTCTGCGTCCAGCGCGTGCCACCAGCTGATTTCAGTCTGCGCGATTGCCGGGCTTGCCGAAAGGACGGCGGCCAGGCCAGCGGACAGGCACAATACCTTCTTGAACATGCTCACTCCCTTAGTTTCACGCTGGGACCTCCTCGTCCCAAGCTTGGTAACATCTGACAGCATTGAATCTTCCTTTGCAAACACCAAATGTTCATATGAACATCTCAGTCCCGGCGAACGGACCAGCAAACTCGCCTGGTGACACATGTAATTCAGGCACTTATCAGTTTTGTGACGCCTGAAATTTTCCATTCGACGCTGTTGATATCTGGGCTGGTCCCGCAGGCCTGTTCATGTGAACATTGACGAGTCGGGCTCCGTTTGACAGAGAGCGAGAGGAGTGAAATTTGTATTGGATCGCGGTGCAGCTGCTGGCCGCCATAGTCCTGCTGCTCTGGGCGGTGCGCATGGTCCGCACGGCCGTCGAAAGAGCTTATGCCCCCCAACTCAAGCGCATGCTGATCCTTGCTGGCAAATCGGCCTGGCGCTCTGCCGGGGTTGGCGCGGTTATGGCAGTCGCTTTGCAAAGCTCGACAGCCGTTGCCGCGCTGGTGTCTGGCTTTGCGTCAGGCGGATTGATGACCGGAACGACGGGTCTCACCCTGATGCTGGGCGCCTATCTAGGCTCAGCACTCGTCGCGAGCATCCTCTCCTTCGATCTGTCTCTGCTAACGGCCCCGCTCATCATCATCGGTGGCACAGTGTTTCTGCGGGGGCACACGCGCCAAACGAAACAGGCCGGCCGCATGATTCTCGGCATTGCCTTCGTGCTGCTGTCGCTGGAAATGGTGTCCGAAGCCACGGCACCCTGGCGCGATAGCGATACGCTGGGTGCGGTGATCCTCTATCTGCGCGGGGATCTCATAACGAGCTTCCTTTTCGCGGCAGTCGTTACCTGGGCATCCTATTCGTCCGTGGCCAGTGTTCTCGTCATCATCACCTTCGGTGCCTCGGGGCTGATACCCTTCGAAGTGGCTGCTGCCTTCATTCTCGGGGCCAATCTCGGTGGAACCCTGATTGCTTTCGGGATGACCCGGAACAGCGACGTCCGCGCAAGACGCATTGCTGCTGGTGCGCTAGCGCTGCGTGGCGGCGCTGCGGTAATCGCGGTGGCGCTACTCTATATTGGACGACCCTATCTGCCACATCTGCCGGGCAGCGACGGCCTTCAGGCCAGCGGCCTCCACATTCTGTTCAACCTGATCGTATTGTTCATCGGCATGGTTTTGGCTGGCCCAGTCCACCGGATCACGCAGAAGCTGATCGACGACAGCCCGGCCGACGGCGATCTCAATCTGGCCGAGATGCGCAGCTCGGCATTCGTCGCCGCTCCCACGGGCAATATCGACGCGGCACTGGCGAGCGCGACCCGGGAATTGCTTCGCATGAGCGAAATGGTCGAGGTGATGCTGCAGCCTGTGATGGAGATACTCCAGACTGGAGACAAGAACGCCATCCGACGGGTCAAGCTGCTTGAGCCGGCTGTCGACAGGGCCAACCGCGAGATCAAGCTCTTTATTACCAGGCTTGATTGGGACCATATGGACACCGACCAGGCGCGCCGGGCGTCAGCACTCGCTGCGTTTGCCACAGGGCTCGAGCAGGCCGGGGATATTGTGTCGCGCCAGCTGCTGCGGCTGGCCGACCAAAAGCTTGAAGACAATCTCGGCTTTTCGCAGCAGGGCTGGGAGGAACTGAGCGACCTTCACATGCGGGTTCTGGCCAACCTGCAGCTCGCGAACAATGTTCTGATATCGGAAGACGTGGAATCGGCGCGAGACCTGATCATCGAAAAAGACGAGATCGGCATGCAGGAGCGCCGGAGCATGGAGCGCCATTTCCAGCGATTGCGGTCGGGCAATCCCAGCAGCTTCGAGACCAGCGAGCTGCACCTGGAAACAGCGCATGCGCTACGGCGTATCAATTCACTGCTGAGCGGGATCGCCTATTCCGTGCTGGGCGAGGATGATGCCCTGATAGCAGCACAGCAGGCCCGCGGCGTATGACGCTCATTTCGCTGTGAGCCAGATGATCCAGGCCGTGCTTTGATGCATAATCTCTTCAACAAACAAGACTTGTCTGGGGGAGGAGAATGACCATCGAAAATCTGAACACTGTGAAGCGGCGCCAGGTATTGGCCGGACTGCTTGCGCTTCCTGCGATGGGAGTATTGGGCCTGCCTCGTCTTGCCGCGCAGGAGAAGCCGGTCGTTATTCCACCCCCGGACCGGGACTTGGCTGAAAAGGGTGACGAAGCCGTCGCTGTTTTGGCGGGCGGTTGCTTCTGGGGCGTACAGGGCGTTTTCCAGCGCGTGAAGGGCGTCAAGAATGCCGTGTCTGGCTATTCAGGGGGCTCTGCCGAGACGGCAACATATGAGCGAACCAATCGCGGCGACACCGGCCACGCCGAGACGGTAGAGATTACCTATGATCCGAGTGAGGTAAGCTTCGGCGAGCTGCTGCACATCTATTTTTCGGTGGCGCACAACCCCACTCAGCTCAACTACCAGGGGCCGGACCACGGCACGCAATATCGCTCCACCATCTTCGTGATGAATGGCGATCAGGAAGCTGTTGCGCGCGACTATATTGCCCAATTGGACGCTACCGGCCTCTTTGAAGGACCGATCGTGACCACGCTGGAGCCCTTCAAGGCCTTCTACCCAGCAGAGCAGTATCATCAGGATTTTCTGACCCTGAACCCGACCTGGCCCTATATCGTCTTCCATGACCTGCCCAAGATCGCAGCGCTGGAGCAGATTTTTCCGGACAAGTTCCGGCCAGATCCGGTCCTGGTCGGCATGCTGCCGGCAGCCTGAGCTACATGGTGAGATGGCCCTACGCTATCTCAGGAACTCGGAGCGACAGCAGGCGTTTTCGTAGTGCAGGCGAGTGCACAGGAGGCGGCGATGCGGACAATCAGGACAGTCTTGCTCACAAGCCTCGTGCTGGTATGTGCTCCCGCTTTTGCAGCGGATCCCATCACCATCGAGACGTCCACCAGTCAGGCACTCCCAATCCATGAGAGTGACCCGTTTGACTGGACGGGGTTTTACGCTGGTTTCTACGGCACCGTGCATGCCGGGGCCGCCGCTTCAGAGTATCGGGTGGGTCTGGCGGCAGGTGTGAATGCGCAGTTCGACTTCTATCTGGTGGGCGCCGAAGTCTCCGTTTCCGGTATAACAGATGGGGCGGTGGGCGAAACCGCTTCCGGTCAGATACTGGGACGGGCAGGGCTGGTGGTTGCCGATGGTGTCCTCGTTTACGGC
>JAAZLP010000110.1 GCA_012799265.1 Phyllobacteriaceae bacterium
CCTCGATGCGGTGCAGGACAACGGCTATGGCCAGTATGATGGCCTGATCGGCATCATGGCCCCGGCGCTCGGCGCCGAGGGGATGGCGACCCTGAAATCGATGGCGGAGGACCTTAGTCGCTCGCCCGTGCCAGTGCCGCCAAAGGATCAATGGAAGGCGGTGGGCTGGGGCCCGGGCGGCACCACCTACGAGCACGAGATGCGGGCGCGCGAGCGCACGAGCACTGTCGCCATGGCGCTCAAGGACATCGCCGACGCGCGGGGCGACGTCGACGGCTTCATCGCCCAGTACGATCCAAAGACCCGCAAGGTGCCGCAGATCGCGGCCGAGATCGCACAGCGTCTGCTCGCGGCCGGCAGGGCGGGCGAGGCGCTGGGGTTCCTCGAGCGCGCGGAGCTCGGCGACGGGCTGCGGGTGCCACTGGCCTGGCAAGACATCCGTCTGCAGACGCTGGAGGCGCTGGGGCGCGGCGAGGAGGCGCAAGCGTTCCGGTGGGACTGCTTCGAACGCACGCTCTCCGACAGGTACCTGCGGGCCTATCTCAAGCGGCTTCCCGACTTCGACGACATAGAAGCTGAGGAGCGGGCGATGGCGCACGCCATGGCCCATCCGAGCCTTCTTCACGCCCTGCAGTTCTTCCTCGACTGGCCGGCGCTGGATCGCGCCGCAGACCTCCTGGAGGCCCGGCACGAGGAGATCGACGGGGATCACTACGAGTATCTCGCCCCAGCGGCGGAGGCCCTGTCAGAGCGTCATCCGCTGGCCGCGACTCTGGTTCTCCGCGCGATGATCGACTTCACGCTCACGAGGTCGCGGGCGAAGCGGTATCGCTATGCCGCCGAGCACCTGGTCTCCTGCGCCCGGCTCGCACGGGAAATCCCGGACTTCGGCGCGTTCGAGACGCACGATGCCTATGTCGCCCGGTTGAAGGAAGAGCACGGCAGGAAGTTCGGCTTCTGGTCGCTCACCGCCGCCTGATGGTCGTGCTACCGGAAAATCAGGTCTCGGCCCCTTGGAAGCATGGTGGAAGCACGAGGGTGAAAATCGCTGCGCAATCCCGACAGATCGTGCGAAGCCGGGCCGCTTTGCAGGGATCGGCAAGTGTCGGAAACTGCGCAAGAACTCGCGCTTCCGAGTGATTGTTCATGGTTCGTTCGCCACGACTCATAACCTGAAGGTCGCAGGTTCAAATCCTGCTCCCGCAACCAGCTTAACTGATGGGTCGCCCGAGAACGAAAGTTCAGGGCGGCCCTCAGTGCTTTTAGGGCTGGCGTCATTGGTTTCTGGGCTTTTTCCTAGCTTTTCCTGCAACATCGACAAATCGCCCGGTGTTAGAGATTTGCCGTTTTTCGCGGCCATGGTCAGTATCCCTGCTAGATCGCCATGCAGATCGATCAGCAAGCCAGGCCCATCGGGGTCCGGTTTGAGAACGATCTTGTCGATCAGTTTTCGCAGCAGGGTTGCTGCCTCGGTGCGATTCTCTTGGTCATTGAGTGAATCGATTAGGTTTGTGACCTCCTTTCTGTAGCGGTCAGCCATTGATGGATGCAGTGCGGGCAGGTCTTCCGCAGCGCCTTCCATCAGCACTTTTAATTCCTCTTCGCGCTGAACGATATAATCCAGTTCAGCTTTGAGCTTGGGGTTGGCGAAGCCGGACTTGATGGCCTCGATAATTTTTCGCGTATCCTTTTCCAGCTTTCTCAGCTCGGCTTCATGACGCGCGTAGGCGACGTTACGCTCGCGGCGAATCTCATTGAGATGCATCGTGTACTCGCGGCAGAACTGATCGCACGCCTCCCCATGCGGTTTGGCCAAGCACTCGAAGAAGGATGCCAACACAATTGCGCCTGGCCAGCCGCGTCGCCGTCTCCATCTCACACGTCTCCGCCGGTAATCAGCGCACTCTGTGCGCTGCTGTAGGCGTCGCGCAATGCGTCGTGACCATTGAGGCCGTCGAGGGCGTAACCGTTGAGGAACTGGCGTCCGGCAAACAACTTTCGGTCGACCTCGCTCAGTTCGGCCTCCTCGCAGACCGATTGCCAATTTCGCGCAATTGTCGCGACCTGATGCTCGATAAGCGCGGCAGCTTCCGCTTCCTTCAAGTGATAGTCCGGCGCCGCTGCGAGGCAAGTCGCGAGCGTGCTGGCGCGATTGTTGCCCTTGATCAACATGGCCTGTGTGGCCTCGTTGCCGGTGCGGCCCTGCGGGCAAATGTCGTATGCAGGCGTCAGTGTCAGCTGTTTGCCATCCCAAAAGGCCGCGTGATTGCGTGCATGATCATCGGTGTTGCCGCAGAGCACATTGAAACAAATCCGGCCATAGAGTTCATGCAGTGTTTCTTTGGGATCGCTAAAGCGGTGGCGAACCAGCTCTGCCAAATCCTCATAGGAGGCGTAGCGTGCCATCATCTCGTCGAGCCCAAGCATGGTGAGTGCCGAGACCATGGAGCGGCGTGTCCAGCCCTTCGCGTCATGCGAGCGGTCGAAGCGTTCAATCAGCAGCACATCTTTGTGGGCGGCGCGGGTTATCGAGACGGGAGCAACGTGGAGGCCGCAGGCCGTCGCCAGCTTCATCGCGATGAATTCTGCCTTTACGACGCTGTAGGTGTCGTTGCTGGCGGAGAATTTGGCGATGAATTTCTTCGCACCATCGTTGATGAGCGCTTTTGGCCGCGCGCCGCCAATCGATGTGCCGTGGTTGAGAGCCTGATCCAGCGCGGGCGTTAGGGGTACGCCTTTTTCAATTAGTGCGGCTGCTTCCATCAACTCGTCGAGCGACGCCTGCGCAGCAAGGCGTGGCGCATACTCAGTGGCGGATGCCTGAAAATCGAGCGCGCCAATGCGGTCTGACCCCGACTGTAGCAGGAAGGTCAACTCGCTGATGTCGGGCACACCTGCTGCATCGGGCTTCTTCCCTGTCAGCCTGTTGATGATCACGCGGCGTCCCCAAGCATCGGGCGAGCCATCGCGAATGGAGCTCGGCATCATCAACCCGTTGGCGGGTTCGATTGTGCCCTCTTGCAACGGGAGTTCCGGATCGTAGATGGAGATGGCGTTGCTGCGACGGCGATAACTCGCACCATAGGTGAAGAGCAGCCGGTCACCATCCTGATCGAGGCGACCCGCCACAACCGGTTCTGTTTCTTCTGGCAGCCACACCCAGACGAAGGCCTCTGTCGCTTCTGCCTTAGAAATCATCGTCTACCTCCTTCACGCTGTGACGCACGCTCTTGGGAAGCAGGGTCAGTTTTTCATTCAAGCGCGTGATGTGTGCTTTGAGGGTGTTGCGCTCGTCATAGTCGAACAGACGAACACCGACTATTGATGCGACTTCGAAGACGATGCCGATTTCAGGTCCTGGCAAACCCTTTTCAATGTTGGACAGGGTTGTGCGGCTAATGCCCGCACGGTCAGCTAGCTCTTGTGCCGTTAGTCCGCGTTCTGCTCGGCTGACGCGGATCAGCTTGCCCAGAACAATAAGGGCTTCGCGCGTGACTCTTGAGTAGCTTCTGTTGCGTGGCATCGTGACCTGCCTTGCTCACTTGACTGAACGTGAACGGGTTATGTGTTCATAATTATGAACATAGTGCCACAAGCTGGCCCTGTTGTCAAATCGTGTCCATTTAACTGAACGCAAGCCCCTTTAATGTTCATAATTCTGAACGATCTTCCCCGCTCTGAGTTTTGGGGCTGCTAGAGATAATGCACCGGCACTGGTTCGCGTTACCCACGGCCGTGCTGTATGCGTGAACGCTTGCTCGTGCATCCGCGCAGTTATGGGCGCGAAGAC
>JAAZLP010000111.1 GCA_012799265.1 Phyllobacteriaceae bacterium
ACGGGCCGAGGCCAAACTCACCTTGGCCAATCTGGCCTACAACTTCGACCGCCTCGTCTTCCACGAAAAGCGCGCAACCGCGCCATGAGTCTGCCCGGATGACCGGGAAACGCCGTCAATGGGCACCGCCGATCGCCAAACGCCGCGCCAAATCTGCTCAAACACGGAAATCAGACGGCCACAATCGCAGCCGCAGGCTCAGCGAGCCAGTTTTTGCGGGTCTTCAGCTCCCCCAAAGGCTCGGGTTTCACCCTCGTCTCCACCGCCGCTCGCCCCGATCTGATCCCCCGCTTCGCCGAGCTGAGCGCCCCCGTCTGGCCGGATTTCATCGACGGCGATGAGGCCGTCATCCGCTATTGGGACGCGCTCTTTGGCGAGAAGCTGGCGCGGTATCAGTTTGTCGCCCTGCACGTGGACGAAAACGGCGTCGAGGAGGTTGTCGCCACTTCCAACGCCATTCCGTTCTTCTGGCCCACGCCGGACGATGACAATTCACTGCCCGATGATGGCTGGGATGAAATGATGCGGCTTGGTGTTGAGGGCGCTGCGGCGGGCATAAAGCCCAATGCGCTTTCGGCGCTCTCCATCGTCGTCGCGCCCGCCTGG
The DNA here is from genome assembly GCA_012799265.1 of Phyllobacteriaceae bacterium. Taxonomy (GTDB): domain Bacteria; phylum Pseudomonadota; class Alphaproteobacteria; order Rhizobiales; family Devosiaceae; genus Devosia. The sequence continues at coordinate 607 of JAAZLP010000111.1, forward strand.
CGCGGGTCGGATCTGGCCGGGCGCCTCCTGCTCAACATGAAGGCAGTGGCACGGGCAGAAGGGTTTTCTGCGCTCGTGGCCCCGGTCCGCCCAACGCGAAAGCCGGATTATCCGCTGACATCCTTTGCCGATTATGTCGGCTGGATGCGTCCCGACGGGACGCCCTTTGACCCCTGGGTCAGAAAGCACGTCCAACTGGGCGCCAAGATCGTAAAAATCGCGCCGCGCGGCATGGTGGTTTCCGCGCCGCTGACGGTCTGGACCGAATGGACCGGGCTGCGCTTTCCTGTCTCTGGCGCCTATCATCTGCCAGGTGGCCTTGCGCCCATGCATGCCGATCTCGAGGCGGGGAGGGGGCTTTATGAGGAGCCCGCCCTCTGGCTGCGCCACCCGCTCTAGGCGCGCTGGCACACAACACCGTGCAAAGCCCGCCATCCCCTGTTGGCTTCACCGGGCAAACTCCCTAAGTTTGTGGCTTGTTTTCAGAGCCCCGACCGCCCGCGCCCATGGACCAGACCCCTATTGAGGCCGATGCCGGCGCCGCCCCAGCGGCGCTGACGCCGATGATGGCGCAATATTTCGAGATCAAGGCCGTCAATCCCGGCTATCTGCTCTTCTATCGCATGGGCGATTTTTACGAGCTGTTCTTCGAAGACGCCGAAATCGCCAGCGCCGCCTTGGGCATTGTGCTCACCAAGCGCGGCAAGCATCTGGGCGAAGACATTTCCATGTGCGGCGTGCCCATCCACGCGGCCAATGATTATCTCAACAAGCTCATCCGCCTCGGCCATCGCGTCGCCATCTGTGAGCAGATGGAAGACCCCGCCGAAGCCAAGAAGCGCGGCAGCAAATCGGTGGTGCGGCGCGATGTCGTGCGGCTGGTGACGCCCGGTACGCTGACCGAGGAATCGCTGCTTGAGGCACGGCGCCACAACTATCTGGCCGCCTTTGCACAGGTGCGCGAGGAAGGCGCGCTGGCCTGGGTCGATATCTCGACCGGGGCGCTGAC
>JAAZLP010000112.1 GCA_012799265.1 Phyllobacteriaceae bacterium
AATTCGTGGTCGATCAGTTCGTAATTGGCCATTTGATCAACCCCAGAAAGCGATTTTGAGCACCGCGCCGATACCGATCACGGCGATGGCGAGGCAGTAGAAAGTGTTGAGGGACATGGCCAGGCGGTACATGCGACCGGCCGTGTAGTCCTCCAGCGTGTCCCGCATGCCGTTGCGCATGTGATAGGCGACGATGGCGATAAGGACGGCAAAGGGCAGTGCTAACCAGGCATTGCCGAGAACCGAGACCAGGTCGGCACGGTCCTGACCGGCAACCCGGACCACGATAAACAGCAGAAAGCCGAGGAAGATGATGTTGATCGCCCCGGTGATGCGCTGGGCGAAGAAATGCCGGGTCGACGCCTTGGCATCGCCATAGTGGCTCTTGGGATTGGCGATAACGTCTTGGGTGATCACGGTTTCACGCATATCAGGCAGCCCACACAAAGACGGTCCAGACAAGAAGGGTGAGGAGAACGGACGCGATCAGCGTCGCCCAGGCCATGGCGCTGCGCTGGCCCGGCTCCATCATCACGGCGAAGTCCCAGATGTAGTGGCGGATGCCGCCGCACATATGATGGATGAGGCTCCAGGTGTAGCCGAAGAGCACGAGCTGACCGAACCAGCTGCCATAGATGAAATTGACGCTGGTCAAGGCATCCTGCCCCAGCGCTGCAGCGACCAGCCAGATGACCAGCAGGGTCATGCCGGCATAATTGGCAATGCCGGTCGCGCGGTGGAGGATGGACATCGCCATGGTGACGGTCCAGCGATAGATTTGCAGATGCGGAGATGTGGGGCGGGCTCTGACCGACATGCGACCTGTCCTGGGGGCCTGAGAAACGGAGACGGGACCGCCTCCGGTTTGGAATGGTTTCAGTCTTTACCGTCCGTACCTGCTGAAATCAAAGGGGGGAGCCCGCTCCAGGGTACGACTTTCGGCGCAAACCGCCCTTTGTTCGCTAAGCGCACAAAATTGGCAGGGTGAGGTTCGCGATGCGAACGGGGCGCGCATGGGCCGGGGAGGTAGATGCGCGACGCGTGGGGGCTGAGGGAGGCGCGTCTCAATGCCTGCTTCTCGAAATCTGCGTTTTCTTATATGGACTTGGGCGGAACAAGAGGATGCGCCTTGAACGACCGGATCAGGATTATCGACGTCGAGACTATCTGGGATGGGTGGTCGCGTCTGACCAATACAACGCTGGATTATCGGCGGCGGGATGGGTCGGTACAGCGCTTCAAGCGCGAGGTCTATGATCACGGCAATGCGGCGGCGATGCTGCTGTTTAATCCGGTTAAAGAGACCGTTCTTCTCGTCCGCCAATATCGCTATCCCGTTGAAATTAATGGCGATAATCCGGATATGCTGGAGGTCTGCGCGGGCCTTCTCGATGGTGAGCAACCCGAAATTGCCGCGGCCCGCGAGGCGTTGGAAGAAACGGGGCATGCGCCGCGAAATATTCGTTACATATGTGATATTTACGCGAGCCCCGGCTCGGTGACCGAAAAGGTCAGTCTGTTCCTTGGCGAATATGACGAAACCACCTTCCGCCATGCGGGTGGCGGCCTGGTGGAAGAGGGTGAAGAGATCGAGTTGGTGGAGCTCAAGCTCTATGAAGCCCTCGCGATGATCCCCGACGGACGGATCATGGACGCCAAAACTGTTGTTCTGCTTCAACACCTTAGCCTGATCAGGCGATGATCGCTTGACTCATTCATAGCCGAGGAGCTATGAATAACCCATAGCCATTTAGCTATGGGATGAGAATGTTTGCCGCCGCCGATCTAGTGTTCAAGGCTCTCTCTGACCCGACGCGCCGGGCGCTGTTCGAGCGCCTCTGCCGCGAGGGGGAAAAGTCGGTCGGCGTGCTGACGGACGGGGCGGGCGTCTCCCAGCCGGTTGTCTCCAAGCATTTGGGAATACTCAAGAAAGCTGGTCTCGTAGCGGATCGTCCGGAGGGGCGGCAGACGCATTATCGCGCCCGGCCGGAGGCACTGAAACCACTGTCGGACTGGACCGTTGAGATGCAGGCGTTCTGGGACGGGCGGCTCGACAGGCTGGAGGATCTGCTTGTGAGGATGGACCAGTGAGGGGTCTCGCGCCCGGGGATAAAAGCGAGCATCCTTCGGTGTGGAGGGGATTATGAACGAAAAACAACGACTGCTGTCGGGCGGCAACCCGCAGATCGCCAAGGGCTACGGCCAGGAGGTGATCGATGCCTATGTCGCGGCCATGCCGGGCTGGAAAAAAGCCGCCGGCGAACGCATCGACGCGATCGTCTCGCGGGAGGTCCCCGGGGTCGAAAAAGCGGTGAAATGGAATTCGCCCTTTTTCGGCATCGAGAGGGATAGCTGGTTCCTCAGCCTCCACTGCTTCGACAAATATATAAAGCTGACCTTCTTCCAAGGCGCCTCGCTCGAGCCGCAGCCGAAGGAGAAATCGAAGTACCCGGCGGTTCGCTATCACCACATCCATGAGGGTGACGACTTTGATGCCCAGCTGGCCAAATGGGTCCGCCAGGCCAAGGACCTGCCCGGCGAGAAACTCTGAGGTCATCATGCCCAAAGCCACCGCCCATCTCGACCAGAGCTTGGCCCCGCAATTCATCGACCAGCGCATCACCGAACTCGGCGGCTGGCGCGGCGAGATGCTGAGCCACATCCGCGGCCTCATTCACAAGGCTGATCCGGATGTGGTCGAGGAATGGAAATGGAACCAGCCGGTCTGGGCCGCCTCGGGGATCATCTGCACCGGCGAGGCCTATAAGGCCGCGGTGAAGACGACCTTCCCCAAGGGCGCATCGCTGCTCGATCCGCACGGGCTCTTCAATTCAAGCCTTGACGGCAACGCGCGCCGCGCCATCGATTTTCGCGAGGGCGACAGCATCAATGAAGACGCCTTTATCGCGCTGATCCGCGCCGCCATCACGCTCAACAGGAGCTGACGCCATGAACGAGTTGCGCACCGTCACCATCGAACGCAAGCTTGCCCATGCACCGGAAAAGGTCTGGCAGGCGCTGACGCAGCCCCATCTCATCAGCGAATGGCTGATGAACAATGATTTCGCGCCCAAGGTCGGGCACGAATTCAAACTGAGGGGCGAATGGGGTGGCGTGCTCGATTGCAAGGTGCTCGCCCTCGAGCCACCCGCGCGCCTCTCCTACACGTGGAACTGCGCCAATGACGATCCGGCCTATGCGCTGGAAAGCGTCGTGACCTTTACCCTCACCCCGGATGGGGCGGGCACGCATCTGCTGGTGGAGCAGTCGGGCTTCCGGCCCGAGCAGAAGCAGGCCTATGGCGGTGCTCATGCGGGCTGGAAGGAATTTCTCGCCAAGCTGGATGCGGTGCTCGAACGCGAGCCGACCGATCAGTAGTCGACGAGTTTCTTGTCCGGATCGTAGGGCTGATCAGGTGCGATCTTGGTCACTGCCTGGCCGCAGCGCATTTTTTTTGTGAATGCATCGTAGGCATAGGTGGGGGGGCCATAAAGCACCCAGCCCTCTGAAAGGGCCTTTGTAACCTTGTGGCAAAAGGAAGAATCGTCTTCGCCCGTCAAGAACCGGTAGATCTGCATATAGGTCCCCCAAGTGTCGGCACCCTCTCGCCGACGATTGAAATTATCGCTTCATATCGCTAATCGGTTGCAGATGCACCGTTTTCCTCAACACTTGCTTGACGGGCACGCCAACTTCATGTCCGGGCGCTATTCCCGGGAGAAGGAACGTATCCGCGACCTGGCCCATGGCGGCCAACATCCTACAACCATGGTCATCGCCTGCTGTGACAGCCGCGCTGCCCCCGAAATGATTTTTGACTCCGGCCCGGGCGAGATGTTCGTGCTGCGCAATGTGGGCAATCTCGTCCCCCATTACGAGCCTGACGGTGGCCAGCATGGCACGTCAGCCGGCATCGAATATGCCGTCAAGGCGCTGGGCATCGCCAATATTGTCATTATGGGTCACGGTCGCTGCGGCGGCATTCAGGCGGCGCTCAATCCATCGACCAAGCCACTGGATAGCGGAGACTTCATCGGCAAATGGCTTTCCATGCTGGGCGACCTGCCGGCACAGATTGGCCAAAACGGGCTGATGACAGCCAGCGAACGGCAGACCGCGATGGAGCGCATTTCCATCCGCAATTCGATCCGCAATCTTCGCACCTTCCCCTATGTCGCGCAGCTGGAAGCGGAAGGAAAGCTTGCGGTGCACGGCTCCTGGTTCGACATTTCGACCGGCGAACTGTGGGTCATGAACGACGACGGCGACTTCATCCGCCCCCAACTCTGAGATTTGTGGCCGCGATGACTTCGCGGCCACTGCCCTGCCCGCCTTCTGCCATGAAGGCGTACTTTACCTGACATCTTCGTGATCAATTGAGCGCCAGGGGACAGAGAAAAGCTCTGTCTTCGCGGCGGCGGATTACTTGAAAGCCGCCGCCTGCGGGCATTTCCTCATGCCCCCAAATTGCCCCGAGATTTGTCCAGCGCCGCCAAGGTCGCGACCCTTGCGGGCCACAGTTAACCATGAATGTCTTGGTCACGGGCCGCCGGAGAGCGCCCCGTCGGTGCCGATCCCGGCACTGCCTCCTCCCAAGTCAACATGGAGCTATATGCCATGAAGAAGATCGTCCTGACCTCGCTTTTCGCCATTGGCCTTTCCTCTGCCGCCCTGGCCCAGGCTGCCACCGATTTCGCGTCGGTCGACACCGACGCCAATGGCAGCATCTCGCTGGAAGAAGCGCAGGTTGCCTGGCCTGATCTGACCGAAGAGGCCTACACGGCTGCCGATACCGACGGTAATGGCGAGCTTTCTGTCGAAGAATATGATGCCCTCGTGGCAGCCTCGGCAGCACCGGCCCAATAAGCCGTTCCTGCCCCTGTAGCGCTCTCACCGCTCCCCCAGCCATAAGAGCGCCATGATGGGCAGTTCCAGCCAGCCACCCCGAGACCTCCGGGGTGGCTGCGGCTTTTTCAGCACCTATTTCAGGAGAACCGTATGCGACGCCTCGCACTGGGCCTTCTCGCCCTGACCTTTGCCGCCCCAGCCATGGCACAGACCCCTTTGACCTTTGCCGAGGTCGACACGGACAATAGTGGCGAGCTGAGTTTCGAAGAGCTGATCGCCGTCTGGCCCGATCTCGTGCAGGACGAATTTGACCGCGCCGACGTCAACATGAACGGCAGCCTCAGCGCCGACGAGCTCAATGCGCTGCAGCCAAGCACCCTGCCGACCCCGGCAGAGTAAAATCAGGACCGACCCTTAAGCAGGGTCGGCCTTTTTCGTCCTGATCAGGGTGATGACGAGACCGGTGATCACCAAAAGGGCGCCCAGCACTTCCATGCTCGTGCTCGTCTCCCCCAGAACCAGATAGCCCGAAGCGAGCCCTGTGATGGGCACGAGCAGGGTGAACGGGGCCACCACGGAAGCCGGATGGCGCACGAGAAGCCAGGCAAAGATGCCGCCGCCCAGAAGCGTGGCCGGGTAGGCGAGAAATGCGATCAGCGCTGCATCGCTCCAGCTGAATGAAGTGATTGCCTCGGCAATGGCCGACCAGCCTTCGGTGAAATAGGACAGCGCAAAGAGCGGCAGCGGCGCCGCCAGGGCCCCCCAGACCGTAAAGGACAGGGCATTGATCTTGCCGGCCTTGCGGGCGAGGACATTGGCGCTGCCCCAGGCGATGGCTGCCATGACGGTCATGAACAGCGGCAAGAGACCCATATTGCCCATACGCTGGGCCGCGATGACGGCGACACCGCCAAAGGCCACCGCGGCACCACCGATCTGGAAGCGCGTCGGCCGCTCGCCCAGAACGAAGAAGGCGAACAGCATGGTGAAGAAGGCCTGGGTCTGCAGCACCAGTGAACTCAGACCCGCCGGCATGCCCCAGGCGATGGCGAGATTGAGAAAAGCGTAGAGCGCAAAGCCGATCGTCAGGCCATAGGCGACGACAATCCAGGGTTTTGTCTTCGGCGGGCGGATAAAGAGCAGCGCGGGAAAGGCGGCCGCAAGGAAACGCAGCGCCGCCGACAGCAAGGGCGGCATGGCCTCGACGCTGAGCTTGATGACCACGAAATTGAAACCCCAGATGGCAACAACCAGAAGGGCAAGAAGGATATGGCGGAAGGGCATCAGGCAGATCTGAACCGGTTGAGAAGGCGCGCGCCCATGACGCTATAAACGAGGCCGAGGAAGATGAAGACGCTACCCACGATCTCTACCGTCGTGATCGCCTCACCCAGGAGCAGCATGGAAAAGCCGATGCCCGCGACCGGCACGAGCAGCGAGAACGGGGCAATGAGGCTCGCGGGGTAACGCTTGAGCAGATAGGACCAGAGGCCGAAGCCCAGAATGGTCGCGACATAACCATTGAAGAGCACGACGAAGATGCTGCGGCCGCTGAAATGGGCAAGGGATTCGGCAATGGCGGCCGGACCTTCGACCACCAGCGACAGGGCCAGCAGCGGCAGGATCGGCACAAGGCTGCTCCAGACGACGAAGGACAGCATGTCGATCTGGCCGGCCTTCTTGGAGGCGATATTGGCGACGCCCCAGAAAAAGGCGGCAAGAATGATCATGAGGAGCGGGATCAGCGCGGTCACCTCGACCCGCTCACTGGCAATGACCACGACACCGGCAAAGGCAATGAGCCCGCCAATGGCCTGAAACCGCGTCAGCCTCTCGCCAAGGAAGAACAGCGCTAGAACGACGGTGAAAAAAGCCTGGAGCTGCATGAGGAGGGAGGCGAGCCCGGCCGGCATGCCCAGCTTGATGGCCGAGAACAGGAGGCCAAACTGGGCAAAGCCGATGGCAAGGCCATAGGTGAGGAAAATGCCGAGTTTGACCTGAGGGCGCCTGACCAGAAAGACAGCCGGCAGCGCGGCGCAGAGATAGCGCAGGGCGGTCAGAAAGAGCGGCGGGACTTCTTCAACGCCCCATTTGATGAAGACGAAATTGAGCCCCCAGACGACCACGACAAGCACGGCAAGCAGGACATCACGGATGGGCATGGAGCACCGCGGGTTTGGGACAATCGGGCAGCGGTGAGCGCTGCACGATGAAGGAACCGACGCGGGGAGAGAACGTCGCCTTGCCAGACTGGCAAAGCCGATCCAGAAAGGAAAGGGTGCGGGGGAATTACTCCCCCACACCCATATAATCAAGCAGCGACCGGGCGAGGCTGATAGCCCTTTTCGATCAGCGTCTCGGCGATCTGGATGGTGTTGAGCGCGGCGCCCTTGCGCAGGTTGTCGGAAACAACCCACATGGCGAGACCATTTTCGACCGTCACGTCTTCACGGATACGGGAAACGAAGGTGTCGTATTCGCCGACCGATTCAACCGGGGTCGCGTAGCCACCGGCTTCGCGCTTGTCGAGGACAGAAATGCCCGGCGCATCGCGCAGGATATCGCGGGCTTCGTCAGCCGAGATCGGGTTTTCAAACTCGATATTGACCGCTTCGGAGTGGCCAACAAAGACCGGCACGCGCACGGCGGTGCAGGTGACCTTGATCTTGGGATCAAGCATCTTCTTGGTTTCGGCCAGAACCTTCCACTCTTCCTTGGTGTAGCCGTCTTCCATGAACACATCGATATGCGGGATGACGTTGAAGGCGATCTGCTTGGTGAACTTCTGCGGCGTCGGGCTGTCGTTGACGAAAATGCCCTTGGTCTGGTTCCAGAGCTCGTCGACGCCTTCCTTGCCGGCGCCGGAAACGGACTGATAGGTCGAGACGACGACGCGCTTGATCTTGGCCGCGTCATGCAGCGGCTTGAGCGCCACGACGAGTTGGGCGGTCGAGCAGTTGGGGTTGGCGATGATGTTCTTGCGGGTGAAGCCCTCGATGGCATCGGGGTTCACCTCGGGCACGATCAGCGGCACGTCCATGTCGTAGC
>JAAZLP010000113.1 GCA_012799265.1 Phyllobacteriaceae bacterium
AAGAACAGCGTCGCGACGTCGAATTCACCGGCTGCAAACAGCGCCTGGACCTTTTCCGAAACTTCGGAGGCCTGGGCAAAGCCGATATTCTTCACTTCGCGATAGCTGACCGTATCGATGATCAGGTTGGCGAACTGACGACGCAGGATGTCGTGGCCTTTGCGGCCGACGGTGAGGATTTTCACCGTCTTGCCCTGAGCCTGCAGCTTCAACACATGATCGCGCGCCAGGCGGGCGATCGAGGAGTTGAAGGCGCCGGCCAGACCGCGCTCACCGGTGGCAACCACCAGCAGATGCACCTGATCCTTGCCGTTGCCGCCGAGCAGCACCGGTGCGTTTTCCTGGCCGTCATAGACGGCGGCCAGGCTCGAGAGCACCTTGCCCATGCGCTCGGCATAGGGACGGGCGGCTTCTGCAGATTCCTGGGCACGACGAAGCTTCGCCGCAGCCACCATCTGCATTGCCTTGGTGATCTTCTGGGTCGATTTGACCGAGTCGATCCGGTTCTTAAGGTCCTTTAGCGACGGCATTGCCTGTCGTCTCCTTCAGCCTTAGGCCGCGTAGGTCTTCTTGATCTCGTCGAGAGCCGACGTCAGCTTGGCGCGGGTATCGTCGCTCAGCTGCTTTTCAGTCGCGATCGTGGTCAGGATGTCAGCGTACTTGGCACGCAGGTTCGACAGGATGTGCTTTTCGAAATCCTGAACCTTGTTGACCGGAATGCTGTCCAGATAGCCCTGGCCACCAGCGAAGATCACGGCAACCTGCTCTTCCGTCTTGAGCGGGCTGAACTGCGGCTGCTTGAGCAGCTCGGTCAGGCGCGCACCACGGTTGAGGAGGCGCTGGGTTGCAGCGTCGAGGTCCGAACCGAACTGGGCGAAAGCGGCCATTTCGCGGTACTGGGAGAGTTCGCCCTTGAGCGAGCCAGCAACCTGCTTCATCGCCTTGATCTGAGCCGAACCACCCACGCGGGACACCGACAGACCGACGTTCACGGCCGGGCGGATACCCTGGAAGAAGAGGTTGGTTTCGAGGAAGATCTGGCCGTCGGTGATCGAGATCACGTTGGTCGGAATATAGGCCGACACGTCGTTAGCCTGGGTTTCGATAACCGGCAGAGCGGTCAGCGAGCCGAGACCGTGCTCTTCGTTCATCTTTGCAGCGCGTTCGAGAAGACGGCTGTGCAGGTAGAATACGTCGCCCGGGTAAGCTTCGCGGCCCGGCGGACGACGCAGCAGCAGCGACATCTGACGGTAGGCAACGGCCTGCTTGGTCAAGTCGTCATAAGCGATCACGGCGTGCTTGCCGTTGTCACGGAACCATTCGCCAATGGCGCAGCCGGTGAACGGCGCGATGTACTGGAGCGGTGCCGGATCCGAAGCGGTAGCAGCGATGACGATCGAGTACTGCAGAGCACCCGATTCTTCGAGCTGACGGACGAACTGGGCAACGGTCGAACGCTTCTGACCCACGGCGACGTAGATGCAGTAGAGCTTGTCGGTTTCGTTACCAGCGTCGTGTGCCGGCTTCTGGTTAAGGAAGGTGTCGAGAATGATGGCGGTCTTGCCGGTCTGGCGGTCGCCAATCACGAGCTCGCGCTGGCCGCGGCCGATCGGGATCAGGGCGTCGATAGCCTTGAGACCGGTGGACATCGGCTCGTGCACGGACTTACGCGGCAGAATGCCCGGAGCCTTGACGTCGACGCGGCGGCGTTCGGTGTGCTCGATCGGACCCTTGCCGTCGATCGGGTTACCCAGACCGTCAACAACGCGACCCAAGAGGCCCGGACCAACCGGGGTATCCACGATGGCGCCGGTACGCTTGACGACGTCGCCTTCCTTGATGGCGCGGTCGGAACCGAAGATCACGACACCGACATTGTCGGTTTCGAGGTTCAGAGCCATACCCTTAACGCCGCCCGGGAACTCGACGAGCTCACCAGCCTGCACATTGTCGAGGCCGTAAACGCGGGCAATACCGTCACCGACGGAGAGCACCTGACCAACTTCGGAAACCTGGGCTTCCTGGCCGAAATTCTTGATCTGGTCCTTGAGGATCGCAGAAATTTCCGCGGCTTTGATGTCCATTTATCCGACCTCTTTCATGGCGACTTTCATCGCGGCGAGTTTTGTCTTGAGCGAAGAGTCGATCATCTGGCTACCGACCTTCACCTGAAGGCCGCCGATGAGCGAGGGATCGACGAATTGGTTGAGCGTCACAGTCTTGCCGAGCTTGGCCTTGAGCGTCTCAGCGAGAGCCTGAGCCTGAGCATCGGTCAGCGGCGCAGCCGAAGTTACGTCCGCAGTGGTTTCACCCCGCGCAGCAGCGGCCAGCTCGCGGAAAGCCACGATGATCTGGTCCAGTGCGAACAGGCGGCCATTCTTGGCCACGAGGCGCAGGAAATTGGCAACCAGCTGGTTGACCTGCGCCTTGCCGAGAATGGCATCAAGGGCACTGGCCTTCACATCGCTGGAAATGACGGGGGAACGAAGATAGCGGGAAAAATCCTCGCTTTCGCCGATCAGCCGGGAGATATCGGAAAGACCGGTCTCAACCTGGGCCAACTGGTTCTCGCTCTTTGCGAGATCAAACAGCGCCGACGCATATGGCCGCGCAATCTGGGTAAGCACTGAATTTTGCGCTGCCAATGCCGCTTCACCCTCTAATGTGCCGCCCACCTCGGCTCCACGGGAACCTGGGCGGTCAATGAATTGCTTGGACGTGCTCGGAAACGGGGTTCGAGCCGGACCCCTTTAAAGTCGGGCCCGCTCTAACACAGGCAAAGCCGGCCACGCAAGGCTCCGGAACCGGATTCGAACGCGGCGAAAGTGTCGCAGTTTGAATCCACACAAAAGATTGCCCGAGCCTGTGGAGAAATTGGCGCCGGGAGGCACTGGTGGAGTCAAGTTTTCCCGCCCCACGCGGCCTGCAAATTATTCGGGCATAACGATTCGCGGGCCGATGGCGGCAGATATCTTTGTGGAGCCGCTCAGGCCGATTTCTTGTTTTTCTTGAGGCTCTCGGCAAGCACCGCATTCATGCGCGTCTGCCAGCCGGGACCCTCTGCCTTGAATCCATCGACAACCGCCTGATCGAGGCGCAGGCTCACGGCAACTTTGGGGACCTCGGATTTCGGCCGTCCCGGCAAAGGCAGGCCGCGTTCGGCAAAGAACTGCTTGCCCGGAATCGAGCGCCGCATTGATTCCTCGGTCAATTCAGGCGTGTCTTCGTCCGGCACCCCATAGATCGGATGGTCTTCCGGCAATGATTTGAGGCGCTTGCGGTCATAGGTCATATCGCAGGTAATCCCGTCGATTAAATCGCCTCATGGTGATGATGCGAACCCTGTCTCCACGCATCGTGAATGCGATGTGATAGCCAATTCCGTCCTCAGCAAGGCCCCGGGCAAGAAAGCGATCCTCGCCATAGTCCTGGCGTGTGTCCGGCTCAATAATGGCCTCGGCCCAGAGAAAACTTGCCGCGAGCTCAAAGCTCACGCCGTGCTTCGCCTCATTGGCCTTGCACTTGGCCTCATCCCATTCGAAGTCCATCGAGCCCTCTCAATGTAGTTCGTCACGGTCGGCACGTCAATTTTTGTATATACAAAAAACCTACATGAAACTCATGGGATCAATATCGATCTGGACCTTGAGATCGCCGCGCGGCTGCTCGGCGCTGGCCAGCCAGAATCGCACATAGCCGGAGAGATCAAAATCCTTCCCGGACTGGGCGAGTAGTCGAACCCGATGGCGTCCCCTGATCATGGAGACCGGCGCATCTGCCGGCCCAAAGAGGCGAACCCCTTCAGCCATCGGCGCAAAGGAGAGCATGCGACGCGCAAAACCCATGGCGGTTTGCTGCTCATTGGCCGAGATGATCAGCGCGGCCAACCGGCCAAAGGGCGGCATCCCGCCCGCTTCCCGCGCCGCAAGCTCCTGAGCGTAAAAGGCTTCCCGGTCGCCATTGACCATCGCCCGCATCACCGGGTGATCGGGGTGATAGGTCTGGAGGAACGCCTTGCCGTGGCGGGATGCGCGACCGGCACGACCTGCCACCTGGGTCAGGATCTGGAATGTCCTTTCCGCCGCCCGCGGATCACCATGGGCAAGACCCAGATCGGCGTCCAGCACCCCCACCACGGAGAGCTTTTCGAAGTGGTGACCTTTCGAAACCAACTGGGTGCCGATGATGAGATCAAACTCACCCCTTTCAATTTCGGCAAACCGGTCTCGCAATTGAGCATGGCTTCCCATGTCGGTTGAAAGGAGAACACGACGCGCATCGGGGAATCGCACCGCCGCCTCTTCGGCCACACGCTCGATCCCCGGTCCCACCGCCACGAGGCTTTCCGTATCACCACATTCGCTACAGGCTTTCGGCGTGCGCATTTCATGGCCGCAATGATGGCACATGAGGACGCCGCGGAAGCGATGCTCCACCATCCAGGCCGAGCAATCAGGGCATTGATATTGATGGCCGCAGGACCGGCATAGAGTTAGCGGGGCATAACCGCGCCGGTTGAGAAACAGCAGCGCCTGATCACCCCGTTCGAGCGCCGCAAAGATTTCGCGGGCCAGGGACGGTGCGATCCATTCGCCTTTCTCCGGCCCGTCGGTTCGCATATCGATAGCGGTCACATCGGGCATGGCGGCCGCCGCAAAGCGGCTTTCGAGCCGCACATGGGCGTAACGGCCCTGATTGGCATTGTTGCGTGATTCGACAGAAGGCGTGGCCGAGGAGAGAACCACCCGCGCCTTGGCAAACTGCGCCCGCACGATGGCCATGTCGCGCGCATGATAGGTAAAGCCGTCGGACTGCTTATAGGCCCCGTCATGCTCTTCATCGAGCACCAGCAGACCCAGTTCCCGAAACGGCAGGAACAGCGCCGAGCGCGCCCCGACGACCGCCCGCACCGTGCCATCCAGCACACCCCGCCAGACCTTGGCGCGCTGCGCCGGCGTCATGTCGGAATGCCATTCGGCCGGCCGAGCCTCAAAGCGCCTTGTGAAGCGCTCGATGAATGTATTGGTGAGCGCAATTTCCGGCAGCAGGATCAGTGCCTGCCGCCCAGCGCGCAGCGTGTCAGCGACCGCCTCGAAGAAGACTTCGGTCTTGCCGCCGCCGGTCACGCCATCCAGCAGCGCGACGCCAAACTGCTGGGCATCGAGCGCCAAGATTTGGTCCAGCGCAGCCTGCTGTTCGGCACTGAGCTTTGCCGGATTGCCATCAGGGTCAGGCGGCAGAACCACGGGCGGCGCGGGAATTTCGATCCGTTCGACCGCTCCTGCCCGCTCCAGCCCCTCAATGACCGAACTCGACACCCCACTCGCCCCGATCAAGGCCGGCTTGGGCCAGGCCATGTCGTCCATAAGCGTATCGAGGACACGCAGCCGCGCCGGCGTCAGCTTCTCAGGTTCGTGCCCGGTTCGGCGATAAGCGATGACCGGCTTTGGCGCATCAAGAGCTTCGGGCGATCGCAGCACCCCGCGCAAGACCTGCCCCGGCGCCGCCAGCGTATAGCGCGCGACCCATTCCACCAGTCGCAGCAGCTCCTCGCTCAGCGCCGGCACATCAAAGACCTGGGTAATATCCCTCAGGCGATTGTGGGCGATATTGTCTTTTGGCGGTCCCCAAACGACGCCAAGGGTCAGTCTTGGCCCCAGCGGCACGGCAACAATCGACCCTCGGGTGACAACCATCCCGTGGGGCACGCGATAGCTATAGGGGCCATCAACGGCCACCCCCACCATCACAGATACGATATTGTCCACTGCCAGCATGGCGTCTCTAATTTTTCGACGCGGACCATATTGGCGCGCGCCGATTCTCACAAAAGGCGAGAAACCGTTCACCTATTGTTCATGCCAGCACATAACAGGCGCATGACGGATTGAGAAGCCGCTTGTCCAGAGATTGCTAACCCTCCTCTGCCTAGATTAGCCCCATGACCGACAGCGCCTTTGCCACCGACGACTTCATCCGTTCCCGCATCTCCGACTGGCTGCGCGATCTGGGCTCGGTGCGCCGCCTTTCGCCCCGGACACTCGAAGCCTATGGCCGCGATCTCGGCCAGTTCATGAGTTTTCTCTCAAGTCATATGGGCGGCCCGGTCTCCCTGGAATTCCTTCAGCAGCTCCGCGGCGCCGATATTCGCGCCTTCATGGCGCAGCGTCGCAATGAAACGCTCGGCTCGCGCTCCCTCGCCCGCGTGCTCTCGGCGCTCAAGAGCTTCTTCGGCTTCCTTGAACGCGAGGGCACGCTGACCACCGAAGCGCTCAATGTCATTCGCACCCCGAAAATCCCGCGCTCGCTGCCAAAGGCGCTTACCGTCGTCGAAGCGCGCGACACGATAGAGGCCACCGCCGAGCTTGAAGACCGCCCCTGGGTCGCTGCGCGCGACATGGCCGTCATCTCGCTCTGCTATGGCGCGGGCCTTCGTATCTCGGAAGCTCTTGCGCTGACCCCTGCCGATCTCGAATCCGACACTTTGCGCATCACCGGCAAGGGGGGCAAAATCCGCATGGTGCCGCTCATCGCGCCCGTGCGCGCCCCGATCGAAACGTACCGCAAGCTTTGTCCGTTCATAATTCGTTCATCTGAGCCCCTTTTCCGAGGTGTGCGCGGCGGCGTCCTCTCTCCCCGGCTCATCCAATTGCGCATGCAGCAGCTCCGCTCCGCCCTCGGATTACCCCCCTCGGCGACCCCGCACGCGCTGCGCCATTCCTTCGCCACCCACCTCCTCGGCAAAGGCGGCGATCTCCGCGCAATCCAGGAATTGCTAGGCCATTCAAGCCTTTCCACCACCCAGATCTATACCGCCGTCGACACCGAACGCCTGCTCGAAAGCTACGCCCAGGCCCATCCGCGCGGCTGACAACTGGACGAAATCCCCCGATCCGGGCTTTCAGCCCCCCGCTCTCCGGCGTAGTCCTCAAGGGGAAAGCGCAGGGCTATGACACCTTCAAAATCTACCGGCATCGACGTTTTTGGCTATAGCTTAGCCCTTGTCGGCGCAGCACTTTTTGCCACCAAGGGCATCTTCATCAAGCTCGCCTTTGCCGCTGGTGTCTCGACCGAAGCGACCCTGGCGCTACGCATGCTGGTCGCCCTGCCCGTCTATCTCGTCATCATGGCGACCCTGCTCCGCCGCAACCCAGAACTCGTCAAGCTCCTGCAACCAAAGCAGATTCTGGCCGCGATGGCCGTCGGCATCCTGGGCTATTACATTTCCAGCTATCTCGACTTCGCCGGTCTCGCCTTCGTTTCCGCCCAATATGCCCGCCTGGTCCTCTTCACCTACCCCTTCTTCGTCTTCCTGTTCGGCATCTGGTTTTTCGGCGATCGCATGAACTGGAAGCTGATCCCGCCCATGCTGGTGACCTATCTAGGTCTTGTCGTCATCTTTGCCTGGAACTTGACCGCTGAGCCTGATGGCCTCGTGCTCGGGAGCATCCTGGTGCTGTGCTCTGCGCTCACTTTTGCGCTTTATCAGCATCTTGCACGGCAGCAGATGAAGGTTTTGGGCTCGGCGCTTTTTACCTGCATCGGCATGTCCACCGCGTCAGTTCTGGCCATTTCACAGAGCGCCATCATGGATGGCCCATCAACCTGGCTGAGCTTTTCTCCCTATGTCTGGTTCCTCGCCCTGCTGCTCGGCGTGGTCAGTACGGTCCTGCCGTCGTTCTGCATCAACAACGCCATAACGCGCATTGGCGTGCGCACGACGGCAGCGACGGGCTCATTCGGCCCCATCATCACGACAATTCTGGCCGTGGTAATCCTCGGTGAAGACTTCACCATCTTCCACGCCATCGGCACCGGCCTCGTCCTCTTCGGCTGCTGGCGCTTCATGCATCACGACACCCGCGCGAGATAATTTGCGCGTGGGGTTTTGACTGCCCTAATGCCGCTATAAGCTTGTCAGACATTGCGGATGGGGAACGGCGCGATATGCTACCGACACCCAGAAACAGGGCTTTCATGCGCCATTTCAACCCGGCATGCTGGTGGCGATGAGGAGGGAACAATGATCAAAACCCGTCTGGCGGTCGGCACCGCCCTTTCTACTTTGGCAGTGCTGGTGGGCATGAGCGCACCGACCCTGGCCCAGGACATCGACTTTGGCGATGACACGTCCGAATGGGCCAATGATGGCGAGTGCGACGACCCGCGCTTTACCGGCAGCGGCATGGCCGCAGAGCTAGAAGATGTCGATATTGGCAAGGATGCAACCGACTGCCGCGCCGCCTTCGACGCCGGCACGATAACTCTGATCTCGGGCGGCACGCCCGCAACGCCGCCCCCTCTCCCGACCACCGATACCGACATCGACTTTGGTGACGACAGCTCGGAATGGGCCAATGACGGCGAATGCGACGACATGCGCTTCACCGGCACCGGCATGGCCGCAGAGCTTGAAGATGTAGACACCGGACGAGACGCAACGGACTGCCGTACGCTCTATGACGCCGGCGAGATCACACTGGTTGAGGCAGGTGTCAGCGCGGGCAGCAGTCTCGACGCCGCGCCGGCCTCGGATATCGATTTTGGCGACGACACTTCGCCCTGGGCGAAGGACGGCGAATGCGATGATCCCCGCTTTACCGGCCGCGGCATGGCCGAAGCACTTGAAGATGCGGACATCGGCAAGGATGCCACCGATTGCCGGGAGGCCTTTGAAGCAGGTGACATCACCTTGGCCTCGGAAAGCGACACTGCCGAGCCGGCAGAAATCGACTTTGGCGACGACAGCTCCGAATGGGCCAAGGACGAGGAATGCGATGATCCGCGCTTTTCGGGTCACGGCATGGCTGGCGCGCTGAGCGACGAGAACATTCTCCGCGACGCCACCGACTGCCGCAATGCATTCAATGACGGCACGATCACCTTTGTCGGCGAAGGCGGAAGCACCTCTACGGCGGCTCCGGCATGGCTGGAGGCAATCGCTGGCCGTATCGACTTTGGTGACGACAGCTCCGACTGGGCCAATGACGGCGAATGCGATGATCCGGACTTCGTTGGTCCGGGTGCCGTATCCGCTCCGTCCGACGATGACCGCATGCGCGACGCTTCCGACTGCCGCGCTGCTTTTATCGCCGGCACGGTCACGCTGATGTCGACCAGTGCGTCCACTGATTTCGACTACGGCAGCGACTTCTCCGAATGGGCTAACGACGGCCAGTGCGATGACTGGCGCTTCACCGGCCCGGGCATGGCCAAGAAGTTGTCCGCCGATGACGTGCTGGGCGATGCATCCGACTGCCGCATGCTCGAGGAGGAAGGCCAGGTGTCCATCAAGCCGGTCTACCAGCCCAGCTACGCGCTCAACGGCCCCTATGACAGCTCGGACGTCGATTTTGGCGACAATTCCTCGTCCTATGCCAATGACAATATCTGCGATGACCCGCGCTTTGAAGGCCCTGGCGTTGCCACGACCCTGCTCGACAGCGACCGTCGCGCCGACGCGGCAGATTGCCGTGCTGCCTATGAGGAAGGCACCATCGTGCTGCGGGACGGCGAGGCCTGATCCGCATTGACGGAACCGATAAAAAACGGCGGGAAAATCCCCGC
>JAAZLP010000114.1 GCA_012799265.1 Phyllobacteriaceae bacterium
CCCGCCGATCATTGCTTGCCGCTGGCACAACTCTGTTGCTCGTTCCGTCCGCCTTGGCCCAGGAGGAAGAAGAGCAAACCGCGACGCCCCCGGCCGCGCCGGCTCCGGCCGCTCCCGATAGCCCTGGCGCCAATTTCGACACCGGTTATCGCCCCTCCCCCAGCGTCTCCGCACGCGTACAGCGCGAATTCCTAAATCAGCTTCGCTGGTCGTCTGGGGCTGAGGTACGCGACAATCTGGCGGCCGCTTTTCGTGAACGTTCGCCAACCGACATCTGGCTCGAACTGGTGGAGAAAGACGGTCTGAAGGCCAACAATGTGGCCGACGCACTGACCGCCTATTGGGTCCTGAATTGGATCACCGCCAACGGCTTCTACACCGCAAAGGTCAACAACGCCCCCATCCAGCGCCAATTGCGTTCAGCCTTTTACGCCGACCGCAATTTCCGCACGCTGAGCGACATGAAGAAGCAGGAGTTAGCCGAGGGATACATCCTCAATTTCCTGCTCGAACACGCCGCCCTCAATAACGCGGTCGAAGCGCGGGACGTGCCGACGCTCAATCGGCTGGCTGCTGCATCCGTATTGCGGTTTCAGAAGGATATGGGGGTCAACCTGTTGCTGCTTGAGCCGAGCGAGGAAGGTTTCCGAGCGCGTCGCCTCGGCCCCGTGCCTCAGCCCGAACAACAGCCCGCTCCGGAAGCTGGAGACTAGTCGGCCTTGCCGCTGATCGCGGCGCCCTGGAATGTCGCCATATTGTTATGGAGATGCAGCGCCGTCTTGGCCATGACCGCGGCCAGCGCCGCGCCACTGCCCTCACCGAGGCGCATGCCGAAATCCAGTAGCGCCGTCTGACCCATCTTGGTCAGGACGAGCTCATGTTGGCCCTCGACCGACTTGTGCGAGAAGAGACAGTGGTTGATCGATGCCGGATTGACCGCATGGGCAATGGCGGCCGCCGCCGTGGCCACGTAGCCATCCACAATCACCGGCACCTTCTGGTGCCGCGCTGCCAGCAACGCACCAAGCATCGCTGCAATCTCTCGGCCACCAAGGCGTGCGAGGATAGCGAGAGGATGGTCGAGGTGCTCCTTATGTAGGGCCAGCGCCCGATCGACAGCATCCGCCTTGCGCGCAAGACCGGCATCATCCACGCCAGTGCCGCGTCCAACCCAGTCCGCGCCGGTGCCGCCATAGAGCGCCGCATAAATCGCCGCTGCGATTGTCGTATTGCCGATGCCCATCTCACCGATGCAGATGAGGTCCGGCTTTCCGGCAATGGCCTCCATGCCATAGGCAATGGTGGCCGCGCACATCTGATCGTCGAGAGCCGCTTCCTTGGTGATGTCGCCGGTGGGCAATTCCAGAGCCAATTCGAACACCCGAAGATTGATCTCGTGCAGCGCGCAGATCTGCGAGATTGCAGCACCGCCATTGGTGAAATTGGCGACCATCTGCGCCGTCACTTCGCGGGGAAAGGCCGACACACCCTGGTCGGTTACGCCGTGATTGCCGGCAAAGATCGTCACCATCGGGTTATCGAGGCGTGGCTTGGACCGGTGCTGCCAGCGCGCGAGGAATTCGACCAGTTCTTCCATCCGACCGAGCGAGCCCGGCGGTTTGGTCAGCTGTCCGTCCCGTTCGCGCACAGCGGCGACCGCCGCGTCGTCGCCATCCGGGACCGCAACAAGCAGGTCAACAATATCGGCAAAGACGGGGTTGAGGGCGGCCATGGTCGTTCCAGCATGCTATAGGCGGAGAGATGCGCGACCTTGTTGCCCATATCGGAGCCTTTTGCAATTGCCCCCTGACACCCCATCCGAAGACGCACTCGACGACGCAGTTCGGGATGTCTACCGGCCTGAGCCAGACACGCGAAGCCTAGGGCTGATGGCCGATCTCATTATGGCGCTGAGATTTTTCTCGCGCCTTCCCGCGGGCAACAGCCCCCATGAAGCGCCCGATCTGGGGCGGATTGCGATGGCCCTCCCCTTCGCGGCGGTGATCATGGCGATCATACCTTGCGCCATTATTCTTCTAGGCGCATGGGCCGGAATCCCTCACTTTTTCGTCGCAACCCTCGCCGTGGCCTCCATGGCGATAGTCGGCGGCGGGATGATGGAAGATTCGCTCGCCGATTCTGCCGACGGCCTTTTCGGCGGCTATACGCGTGAGCGTCGTCTCGACATTCTCAAGGATAGCCGCCACGGCACCTATGGTGTCTCGGCGCTGTGTCTCTTTCTCGTGCTGCGCATCACCGCGATTGGCAGCCTCATTGCCATCAATCCGCTGACAGCCGTCGGCGTCTGGCTGGCGGCCAACCTCATTGGCCGATCCGGCGGGCTGTGGGTGTCAGTCGCTCTGCCCCAGGCTCGCGACGAAGGGGCCTCCGCAGCCGCCGGCCAGCTGCCGCGATCGCGCTATCTCGTCGGTCTCGGGCTGGCGACCCTTCTGCTGGTGATTATCGGTGGCCTTGCCACAAGCCTTCTCGGTGTCGCCGCTGCCCTCTTCGCCGTTGCGCTTGTGGTCGTCGGCTGGACCGCGCTCTGCAAGCGGCTCGTTGGCGGCCAGACGGGCGATCTCATCGGTGCTGCCGCTGGTCTTGGTGAAATCGCCGCCCTGACCGCCCTTCTCATCTTTGTGTAGCGCCTTGAAAATGCCCCGCAACTTGCCTTTATCGTTACGAGGGACGCGCGAGAGGGCCGCCACACTATGATCTTTATCGGCCTTGCCCTGATTATCGCTGTTGGCCTTGCCCTGTTGATCAGCGCTGATGCAGGCAGCCTTGTCGGCCTCAGCCAGCACCAGACGGCGCAGTTGATCCCGCTCCTCATCATCCTCATCGTCTTTGCTGGGGGGCTCTTCGCGCGCCGCCACCGGGCAGCGGAGCTAGTGGGCGGCCTTGTGCTGTGGGTCTGCATCTTCGCTGTCGTCATGGTCACCTATGCCTATCGGGACGAATTGCTTTCGATCGCGGGAAGGGTGGCCGGTGAACTTCAGCCGGGCGTGGCTCTGGTCGATGAGAATGCCGGTACGGCCACGTTCCGCCGCGGCATGAACGGGCATTTCGAGGTGAATGCGACCATCAACGGCCACACCACGCCGATGATTTTCGACACCGGCGCGAGCGCCGTGGTGCTGACGGTCGACGACGCCCGTGCGGCAGGTGTCGATGTTGAAGGGCTGCGCTATATCGTACCCGTCGCCACCGCCAACGGCCAAGGCCTCGCCGCACGAACACGCATCGAGCAGATCGAAGTCGGCGGCATAGTCCGGCGCAATCTCATCGCCTTTGTAACGGAAGCCGAAGCGCTGCAGACCAGCCTTCTCGGAATGACATTCCTCGAAACCCTGACCCGCTACAGCGTCACCCAGAATTCACTGGAGTTGGTTGACTAGACCGCCTCGGCTACGCGGTTTGCAACCACGTCCAGCGCCCGCATGAAGACCTCGGGGCCAGCCTTGGGCTTACAGGCGTCGACGCTCAAAATTTGCCGGAACTGGCGCGCTCCCGCCCTGCCATTGGCAAGGCCAAGCATGTGCCGCGCGATATTGTTGAGCCGCACGCCCCGCGTCAGCTGCGCTTCAGCATACTCTGCCATCGCATGCATGATCCCCGTCAGGTCGGGCACATGATGCACGTCACCAAATATGCGTGCATCAACCTCGCCGAGCAGCATGGGGTTATTGTAGGTCGCACGGCCCAGCATGACCCCATCCATATGGGCCAGATGTCTCTCTGCCTGATCGAGATCCTCGATCCCACCATTGATTATCATCGGCAGAGGCGCCATGCGCTGGCGCAGACGATGGACGCGCGGATAATCCAGCGGCGGAATGGTGCGGTTTTCCTTCGGGCTCAGCCCTTGCAGCCAGGCCTTGCGCGCATGCACATAGAGCGCATCAACGCCAGCTTCCGCCAGCTTGTCGGCAAACCGGTCGAGGCTTTCCTCAGTATCCTGGTCATCAATGCCGATCCGGCATTTGACCGTTACCGGGCGATCCGTAGCGTCGCGCATCGCCCGAACGGCATCGGCAACGAGATCAGGCTCCGCCATCAGGCAGGCACCGAACTTGCCGGACTGCACGCGATCCGAAGGGCAACCGACATTGAGATTATATTCGGCATAGCCAAAGGGTTCGGCGATGCGGATCGCTTCATCCAGATCCTTCGGATCAGATCCGCCGAGCTGCAGCGCCACCAGCCCTTCGTGCTCCCCGAACGCCAGATGCCGTTCCGCGTCGCCATGAACGATCGCGCCCGTCGTGATCATCTCGGTGAACAGCAACGCATCCCGGGTCAGCAGCCGGTGCAGCGTCCGACAATGCCTGTCAGTCCAATCGATCATGGGCGCAACGGAGAAGCGGCGTGCCTGCTCTAGATTGACGGGACGGGTAGCGGACAAGGCGATGACAGGCTCCAATTGCTCCAGCCGCTGCTCGGCTCGGGTACCGCTACATAGGCCGGGCCTTTCGGCGGCTCAAGGCGGCGTTCCTGACGTTAATACACATTTCGGTCAAGCACGCACCCGGCATTCCCATCTGATCTGGATCAAAGCGGCCGCCCCGGCGTTAGTTAAGATCGCCCTGTAAACGAAAGGGGGCTAGCATGTATTCCAACATTCTCTGTGCCGTTGACGGGTCCGAACTCAGCAACAAGGCGCTGCATCACGCTGTCGCCCTGTGTGAAAAGACCGGCGCCACGCTCATCATCGTCACTGTGACCGACCCATCCGTGCTGATCGCGCCCGGGGCCGAAATGTTGATGATCGACACCTCGTCCATCATGAGCGAACTCGAGCAGGCCAAGAGCGAGGCCGCCCGCGGCATTCTCAACGAAGCAAAAACCTTGGCCCAAGCCGCAGGCATCACCCCCAAGGTGGTCCATGTGCCCGAGACACCCGCTGCTGACGGCATTCTACGCGCCGCCGAGCAATATGGAGCCGATGTCATCGCCATGGGGTCCCATGGTCGTCGCGGCCTGGGACGCATTCTTCTGGGTAGCCAGGCGGCCGAAGTACTCGCTCACGCAAAGACGCCGGTCCTGGTTGTGAAGTAAACTAACATGTCAGCGTTGGCATATCCGAAATAAATGGGCTAAATCCCGGAGAGCGAAGCTTTCCGGGCCCAGTATGACCCCTACCGTCCCACGCCATATCGCCGTCATCGATATCGGCAAGACCAACGCCAAGGTCGTGCTCGTCCGGAGCAGCACCGGCACGCAGGTTGCGGCCCTTAGCAAGGCGAACAGTGTTCGCCGCGACGGGCCATATCCGCATGCAGATGTGGACATGCTCTGGGGTTTCATTCTCGACAGCCTTAGCGCCCTACATCGCGAACATGGCGTCGACGGCATTTCCATCACCACCCATGGCGCCACGGGGGCGTTGATCTCGGGGGACAGACTGGCCCTGCCCGTGCTGGACTACGAGTTCGACGGGCCGGAACAGACCGCCGAAGACTACGCACAGGTCCGCCCCGATTTCGCCGAGACCCTTTCTCCTAAACTGCCGCTGGGTCTCAATCTCGGGGCACAGTTTTTCTGGCAATCGCGGGTTTTCCCTGACGACTTTGCTCGCGTCACCGCGCTCTTACCCTACGCCCAATATTGGGCATGGAGATTGACAGGGGTGTTCGCCAGCGAAGTCACCTCGCTCGGCTGTCACACCGACCTCTGGCGACCTGAGCGTGGCGATTACTCCAGCCTTGTCGACGTCATGGGTTGGCGGA
This sequence comes from Phyllobacteriaceae bacterium, assembly GCA_012799265.1. Lineage (GTDB taxonomy): Bacteria > Pseudomonadota > Alphaproteobacteria > Rhizobiales > Devosiaceae > Devosia. The sequence continues at coordinate 5,730 of JAAZLP010000114.1, forward strand.
GCCTTTTCCCACCAATCAAGCCTGCCGCCTCGGTCATCGGAACATTGCTGCCGGAAATCGCCACCGCAACAGGCCTCCCGACCACGATCCCCGTCACCTGCGGCATTCACGATTCGAACGCCTCCCTGCTCCCGCACCTTGGCCAACATGAAACCCCATTCTCGGTGATTTCCGCCGGGACCTGGACCATTGTGATGACGGTCGGCGGCGCGACCGGCGCGCTCGACCCGGCGCGCGACAGTCTTGCCAATGTCGATGCCCATGGCCGCGCCGTGCCGACGGCCCGCTTCATGGGGGGCCGTGAATTCGACTTGTTGGTGCCCGAGATTGCCGAGCCAACAGAAGCCGATATCGCCCATGCCATCGCCAAAGACATTCAGGTGCTTCCAAGCTTCATTCCCGGCGTAGGGCCGGTTGGCGACCGAACTGGCCGGTGGACCGCAGATCCCGATATCTTGACCGCAGGCCAGCGCACGGCAGTCGCTTCCCTCTACCTTGCCCTGATGGCCCGTAGCTGTCTTGACCTTTGCGGCCTCGGCCGGTCGATCACGCTCGAGGGACCACTCGCCCGCAACCGGCTCTTTGCCGCTGCTCTGGCGTCGCTGAGCGGTGTTCCCGTTCATCCCTCCGGCGACAGCACCGGAACCAGCCTCGGCGCAAGCCTGTTGTTTGGGGGAGCTCTGCCTCAGACAGAGGGCAGAAATGCAGTTCGCCCGCTGCACATGGAAGGCTTTGACGACTATGTAGCAAGGTGGCGCCAGCGTGTGGCGTCCTGACGACCACTCATAGGAGCCTCATATGTCCAGCAACAAGCACCGCGTCGTCATCGTCGGCGGCGGTTTTGGCGGTTTGCTGGCAGCGAAGTCCTTGAAAGACGCAGATGTCGAAATCGTTCTGATTGATCGGCGCAATCATCATCTGTTTCAGCCGCTCCTCTATCAGGTCGCAACAGCGGCTCTAAGCCCCTCCGAAATTGCCTGGCCGATCCGCCACGTTCTTCGAAAGCAAACAAATGTGCGCGTGCTGATGGCGACCGTCGTCGGCGTCAACACCGATCAGCGCACTGTCTTGCTGGAAGACGGCTCGAGCGTAGCTTACGACAGCCTCGTTCTGGCGACCGGCGCCCAGCACGCCTATTTCGGCCACGACGAATGGGAAGCCTTCGCGCCCGGCCTCAAGACAGTCGAAGACGCCACGGCGATCCGCCGCAAGCTGCTGGTTTCCCTCGAGGCTGCGGAACGCGAAACCGATCCTGACCGGCGCCGCGCCCTTCTCACCTTTGCGATTATCGGCGCCGGCCCGACAGGCGTCGAAATGGCCGGCGCGATCATTGAGCTCGGCAGGG
>JAAZLP010000115.1 GCA_012799265.1 Phyllobacteriaceae bacterium
CCCAGACCGACTCATCCGAATGGCACAGGCACTCTGCTTTGCCGCATAACGTACAAAGTCGAGCTGAGCAATCGGTGTTCTTCATGGGCGGGCCCTTCACGCCGTCCAATTTTGGCGAAACATTTTCGATCTGGGACAACCAATACGAAGAGAACTTTTTCGTCGGCGTTGGCTACCAGCACTTTCTCTATAGCTATGGCAGCTTCCGGCTGGGTGTCGAAGCGGGCATCGGCCTGCGTGCCGGCGAGAACGGCTCTGCAGAGGTCTGGGGCGGCACGGTGGCTCAGTTGACCAATTTCGACATTGGGGCGCTCAACATCACCCCCTCGATCATTTTCGGGCTGTCGGCAGTGACCGACTATGTCGGCGTTGAAGCCGATCGCGTAGCGGCGCTGGGCCACCCGGCACCGGTGCTCTTCTACTTCACGCCCGAGATCGCGATTTCCAGCGACACCAATCCCGAATGGGAAGCTTTTGTGCGAATCCAGCACCGCTCCGGCGGCTTTGGCACGATCGCCGAAATCGACGCATCAAATGCCCCGGTTGTGGGATTTCGCTACCGCTTCTGAATTGTTTGTGATCATGGGGACGTATTTTGTCCTATGGTCTTAAGAGGCAATCAAGATTGCTGACCGAGCATAGACAAGAGGCGCTCGGTATGGGCGCCCGGAGGACCATATATGACTGAAGCCCGGTCTTCTGACTACGCATCAACAAGAAGCGCCAATGGCGGGTTCGACGTGCTTGAGTTCCTGACCCGCCCCGCTGACAAGGCGCATGAAGACGTGCGGCTCGAAATCATGGGCACGCTGGTGCTCAGCCGCGCCAATATCATGTTCGGCGCGGTCAGCATCTCCATCCTGCTGATCGCCATGGCCTGGTTGTCGGACATCTGGGCGGCGCTGATCACCGGCTCCGCGTTCCTCGCTACCGCTGCGTGGCGGATCCACGTGATCACACGCATCAAAGGCAAGGCGCTCGACTGGCAAAGCGTGGGCGACATCGTCCTTTCAGGGGTGCTCTATGCCATCGCCATTGGCCTTGTCGGCACGGCTGCGGCCTTCAGCGGCAATGCCGTACTGCAGGTGCTCGGCGCCATGGTGATGACGGGAATGGTCTTCGGCTTCTGCATCTCCAATAGCGGCGCGCCGCGCTTCGCGGAAACGCAGGCCCTGATCGTGACCGTGCCCTTCCTCGTCGGCGCGGCGGTTTCCGGTCCGCCGTCCATGCTGCTCATCCTGCTGCAGACGCCCTTCTGGATTTTCGGCCTGCATGGTCTCATCGGCACCACCCACCGCCGTCTGGCCGACCTCGTCATGGCGCAACGCCAGAACCAGTTCCTCGCCTATAACGACACCCTGACCGGGCTCGCCAACCGCGCCCAGGTCATGTCGAGCCTCACCCAGATTGCCAAGGATCGCGAACGCCGCAGCCCCCGCCCTATGTGCTCTATCTCGACCTCGATGGCTTCAAGGAAGTCAACGACACCTATGGGCACGGCATGGGCGACCTCCTGCTCCGGGCTGTAGCGCAGCGCCTTGCTGAATGCGTGCGCGCGGGAGACCTGGTGGGGCGTATTGGGGGAGATGAATTCGTCATTATCCTCCGCGACCTCCATCCCGAGGATATCCGCAGCCTCGCCCGGCGACTGACCGAGGTAATCTCGCGGCCCTTCCTGCTCTCCACTGGCATTGAGGCGAAGGTTGGCGTCAGCATTGGCGGCGCTCCCCTGGGCCACAATCCTGAAGAGGCCATGGCTCAGGCAGACGTCATGCTCTACACGGCCAAGCGCGACGGTCGCAGCACCTATCGCCTTATCGGCATCTGAGCGAACTGGCATCAGCGTCACGCATTTTCAGCGCTCAGACAGGCGCCCCGGAGACCTGCCTGTCTCTTCACCAAGCGCTGATCGACACAACCGTACCGACCGGTACGGTATTTCTTGCCCGCTGGCTGGAATGGGTCTAAACAGGAGAACAAATTCCGACCGGTGAGACCGGCAGCTTTTCGAGGATAGTTCCATGCCCGCCTATCGTTCCCGTACCACTACCCATGGCCGCAACATGGCCGGCGCGCGTGGCCTCTGGCGCGCGACAGGCATGAAGAACGAAGATTTCGGCAAGCCGATCATCGCCGTGGTGAACTCCTTCACCCAGTTCGTGCCCGGTCACGTTCACCTCAAGGATCTGGGCCAGCTTGTGGCCCGCGAGATCGAGAAGGCTGGTGGCGTAGCCAAGGAATTCAACACCATCGCGGTGGATGACGGCATCGCAATGGGCCATGACGGCATGCTTTATTCCCTGCCCAGCCGCGACATCATCGCGGACTCGGTGGAATATATGGTCAATGGCCACTGCGCCGATGCCATGGTCTGCATTTCCAATTGCGACAAGATCACCCCGGGCATGCTGAACGCGGCCATGCGCCTCAACATTCCGGTGGTTTTCGTATCCGGTGGACCGATGGAAGCCGGCAAGGCCATCGTCAAGGGCAAGCTGCAGGCACTCGACCTCGTCGACGCCATGGTGATGGCTGCTGACGATCACTATACCGACGAGGAAGTTCAGGCCGTTGAAGAGGCCGCCTGCCCGACCTGCGGCTCCTGCTCGGGCATGTTCACCGCCAATTCGATGAACTGTCTCACCGAAGCGCTGGGCCTGTCGCTGCCGGGCAATGGTTCAACGCTGGCGACGCACTCCGACCGCAAGCGACTTTTCCAGGAAGCCGGTCACCTGATCGTCGACCTCGCCCGTCGCTATTACGAGCAGGACGACGAAAGCGTGCTGCCGCGTTCGATCGCGACGAAGGCCGCCTTCGAAAACGCCATGGCGCTCGACATTGCCATGGGCGGCTCGACCAATACCGTGCTGCACATCCTGGCCGCTGCCCATGAAGGCGGCGTCGACTTCACCATGGACGATATCGACGCCCTGAGCCGCAAGGTGCCGGTCCTCTCCAAGGTGGCTCCGGCCAAGAACGACGTCCACATGGAAGACGTGCACCGCGCCGGCGGCATCTTCGCCATTCTCGGCCAGCTCGACCGCGCCGGCCTCATCAACCGCAATGAGCCGACGATCCACGCGGCCACCATGGGCGACGCGATCGACAAGTGGGACATTTCCCGCACCAATTCGGAAAGCGTGCGCAATTTCTACATGGCCGCTCCGGGCGGCGTGCGCACGACGGAAGCCTTCTCCCAGTCCAACCGCTGGGCCGAGCTCGACACCGACCGCACCAATGGTGCCATTCGCTCGGCCGAAAATCCCTTCTCCAAGGATGGTGGCCTGGCCGTGCTCAAGGGCAATATTGCCCTCGATGGCTGCATCGTGAAGACGGCTGGCGTCGATGAATCCATCCTCAAGTTCACCGGCCCAGCCCGCGTCTTCGAAAGCCAGGATTCGACCGTCAAGGCGATCCTCTCCAACGAGATCAAGGAAGGCGATGTCATCGTCATCCGCTACGAAGGCCCCAAGGGCGGCCCGGGCATGCAGGAAATGCTTTACCCGACCAGTTACCTGAAATCGAAGGGCCTCGGCAAAGCCTGTGCGCTCCTGACTGACGGTCGTTTCTCGGGCGGCACGTCCGGTCTCTCCATCGGTCACGCTTCGCCGGAAGCTGCCGAAGGCGGCGCAATCGGGCTTGTGCGTGAAGGCGACATCATCGAGATCGACATCCCGAACCGCACCATCAATGTGCTGGTGACCGATGCCGAGCTCGCTGCCCGTCGCGCCGAGCAGGACAAGCTGGGCTGGAAGCCCGCACAGCCGCGCAAGCGCAAGATCACGACCGCCCTGCGTGCCTATGCAGCGCTCGTGACCTCCGCCGCCACCGGCGCCGTCCGCGACACCAGCAAGCTGCAGGATTGATCGCTCTGCGGCGAAATAGCCGCGACTAAACCGTGACAATCGCGCCGGCCCCGTGCTAGAGCGGGGCCAGCCACTCAGCGGTCTGCCAAGACAGCTGATCTGGTCAGGTTCGATAGCGGGGATTCCACCCTCCCTATCGAACCGACCCTAAATCCCCAAATCGTCGGCAATACCCAGCTCGGAACGCAGTTTCCGCGTCAGCCCCTTGGCGACCAGCGCAAAGGAGCGCTGAACATAGGCGAGCAATTCGTCCTCGCTGAGTGGTGAACCTTCAAACACCTGTACCCAGTGCCGCTTGGCGAAATAGGGCGCCTGGCTGATGCCCTCGAGTTCGGTCAGGAGATCAAAGCTGGTCTCGCCGCATTTGAAGACCACACGGTGGGGTGCTTCATCGGAGAGAAGGCAGAAGACCTTGCCGCCCACCTTGGCGATACGCGCTTCCCAGAGGTCCTCGACCGTGACGCCCGGCCAGGAGCCCAGCGCGCGATCATAGTCATCGCGGATATAGAGCGACAAAGGCACCTCCTCGATTGTGATGGCCTGTCTGTGCCTGACGGCCCTGTCAGACGATGGCAGTAAGTCGAGGGCTATTTGCAGGTCTTGGCGCTTGCCTCGTAGAGCAGGAACACCTTGTCGTCGCTGTCTTCCAGGGCAATGAAGCCGGCCTCACCCTCGGCATGCATGCCGCGCTCGGGATCGATCTCCAGACGCAGGCCATCGCGATGCGGATTGAGCGTGAAACCGCCGCCGTCGCCTTCAACGCCGCAGACATTACCGACGCAGAGACCGACACCCTCATATCGGTTGCCATCACGCTTTGTGATACCGAAAAGCAGCGTCAGCTCGGCGCCTGGATCCTGAAATTCCGCGTTATGGCTTAGGGAAAACTCGGTAACCAGCTGGTCGGGGTGATCGGCAAGATGGTCGGCATCGTAGGCGCGATAATAACAATCCCCAACAGAGCCCAGCATCGGCGCAAGAGTACTTTCCGCCTGGACCGGAAACCCGAACATGGCGAAGGCAATACCGACGATGAAAAGTGGCTTCACTATTGTCCCCTCCGATCCCGTGGGGAACAATTTGTCACAGCTTCCGGGCGCGTAAAAGACCCGTCTTCAGGCGCGAAGACTAGTTGTCGTCGCCCACATCAGGCAGGGGCAGAAAATCGATGCCTTCATCGATCAGTTCGGCCACTTCGTCGCGCGTGGCTTCGCCATAAATGCCGCGCGCCTCGACCTCCTCATAGTGGATCTTGCGCGCTTCCTCGGCAAAGCGGTCGCCGACATAGTCCGCCTCGCTCATCACCTTCTGGCGATACTGGCGCAGCATTTCGCGGAAGCGGGCGACATCGGGATGGGCAGCCGAGAGCGAGACCTTCTGGTTTTCCTTGCGGCCCAGGGCCGGCGCCATCAGCGCCTTTTCAACATGGGCGTCGCCGCACTGGGCACAGGTCACAATCCCTCGGGCCTGCTGCTCGTCATAAGCACCAGCGCTCTTGAACCAGGCGTCAAACCTGTGGCCTTGCGAACATTGGAGCGTGTACTGGATCAATTTCCTGGATCTTGGTCTGTGGGTGACACCCGCTTGGCGTCCTTGCGGGTCATATAGGACCCAAACTCAATTCTGCAAAGTCGGGGCGGCAAAGTCGCGCGCATTGGCCAGCGCCGGAACGCGGCGGCGCGCCTCAGTGACGGCGGCCGGGTCGATGTCGGCCATCAGCACGCCGGGGCGATCATGGTCGAGCTCGGCGATGATCTTGCCCCATGGATCGATGATCAGTGAATGACCATAGGTCTCACGGCCATTGGGATGGTGCCCACCCTGGGCAGCCGCAATAACATAGGAGCCCGTCTCGATCGCCCGCGCCCGCAGCAGCACATGCCAATGGGCTTGCCCCGTCGGAACGGTGAAGGCAGCCGGCACGGCCGTCAGACTGGCACCGGCATTGGCGAGGCTATTGTAGAGCCGCGGGAAACGCATGTCGTAGCAGATGGAAAAGCCCAGCGTAAAATCGTCAAGCCTGGCCGTCACCGCCGTATCGCCGCCCTTATAGGTGGCGCTTTCGCGATAGGCATTGAGCCCGGCAATATCGGCATCGAAAAGATGGATCTTGTCGTAGGTCGCCACCTGCTGCCCGTCCGGGCCGAACAGCACCGAGCGATTGGCAAAGCGTCCGTCCTCAAGCGGAATGGGCAGCGAGCCGATATGGACGAACATCGCGTGCTGACGCGCCAGTTCGCCAACCCGGGCCAGTTGCGGATGCCCTTCGAAATGTGCCGCCACCGAGCGCAATTGATCCCGGTTTTCCGGGAAGATCATGGTGACTTCCGGAGTCAGGGCGTAGCGCGCGCCCTGGGCCGCGGCCTCCGCCAGCATGGGCTCAAGGGCGGCGAGATTGGCATCGGGGTCGAGCCCCGACTGCATCTGGATGGCGGCAATCTTCATCGGGTCTATTGCGCCAGGAGCGGATCAAGACCGCCACGACGGTCGAGCGCCGCCATGTCGTCATAGCCGCCGATATGGGCGTCATCGATGAAAATCTGCGGCACGGTGCGGCGACCATGGGCGCGCTGCGTCATGGCTTCGCGCAGCTCGGGGTCGAGCACGGTGATCTCGGTAAACTCGGCGCCCTTTTCATTCAGCAGCGACTTGGCAGCATGGCAGAAGGGGCAGGTCGGGGTCGTATAGATTTCGACTTTGGCCATCGGGATTTGCCTTTCGGAAATCGGGGGATTGATACCTTATATGGTCAGTTCTCCGGCAATGACAACGCGGGCAAAGCTGAGAACATCCACGTGCTCGGCGCCGCCGCGCTTCAGCGCACGGGTCGCGGCCTTGACCGTTGCGCCGGTCGTATAGACGTCGTCGATCAAGACGACCCGCCGACCCTTCAGCTTTTCGAGAAGGAGGGGGTGGGCCGAGAAGGTGCCCTGTACATTGCGCTGTCGTCCGTCGCCCGAGAGCCCGACCTGCTGGCGGGTTTTCCGGTGACGCCGGACGAAGTGCGGCGCGACTTCAAGGCCGGTGAGGCGCGCCAGCTCCTGGGCCAGGATCATGGACTGATTATAGCGCCGGAAGCGCAGTCGTTGCCGGTGCAGCGGGATGGGAACCAGCACCGGCCGGGCACCCCAGAATTCGGCCCCAGCACCCAGCATCAGCTGCGCGCAGAAACGCGCCAGCTCCGGGTGATCGCCATATTTGAGGCGGCTGACGATGGTTCCGGCAACATTGCCATAGGCCCCCGCAGCCCGCGCCCGCGCAAAGGGTGGCGGATCGGCAATGGCTTCGGCGGAGAGACTGTCCGGCCCCGGGTCACTGTCGAAGGGTAGGCCCAGCACCGGACAGAAGGGCGCCTTGATCTGGCGCAGATCGGCAAAGCAGGCAGCGCAAAGGCTATCGGCCTTCACCAGTGGTTGGCCGCAGGAGACGCAGACGGGCGGATAAAGCTGGGCGAGCAGCGCAAGGCCAAGCCTGCCGAAGCCCTGCCCCAGCCGCGTCAAAGCCGACCTGCCTTTGACTTCCCCGCCCCCGATCTCCATAAGGCACATATTGCCACGACCCTGCCCCGGCGAAAGCCCCCTCATGACCAGTCCTCCGCGCCTCTTCGACAGCGAACAGATCGCCCGCAATCTGGCCCGTCGCAAAAGCCACGACAATTTTGTCCGCGACCTCGTCCTTGAGGACCTCGCCGACCGGTTGGGGGCGCATAAGCGCGACTTTTCCCGCGCCATCCTCATTGGGCCTGACGCAGCGACATTGCCGGAAACGCTGTTCACGGCTGATGGCCCGGTCAAGGTGCACCGCGTCGAAGCCTTTTCAGGCGACGATTTCCCCGCCCTGCCCGAAGGCGAACATGACCTCGTCGTCTCGCTGCTCCACCTTCAGGCCGTTGACGACGTACCCGGCCACCTGGCGCGGCTGCGGCGCTCCCTAAGGCCCGACGGCCTGCTCATGGCCGCCTTCATCGGCGGCGAAAGCCTGACCGAGCTGCGCGAGGCCTTCCTTGCCGCAGACGTCCAGATTTCCGGTGGTGCCTCGGCGCGCGTTGCGCCCATGGCCCAGGTGCGTGACGCCGGTGCGCTTCTGCAGCGGGCTGGCTTTGCCCTGCCGGTCGCCGATGTCGAGACGCACCGTGTCCGCTATTCCTCGCCCTTCGCCCTCATGGCCGAACTTAAGGCGCTGGGCGCCTCCAATCCGCTGGTCGACAAGAGCAAGCGCTTAGCAACGCGCAGCCTGCTCACTACTGCGGCCGCGGCCTATGCCGAACGCGACAGCGACCCCGATGGCCGCGTGCGGGCGACGCTGGAAATCATCTGGATCGCCGGCTGGGTGCCCCATGAAAGCCAGCAGAAGCCCCTCCGCCCGGGCAGTGCCAGCGTCAGCATGAAGGACATTTTGGGGAAGAGCTGATGGATCTCGAGCCCGGTCACATCCTCATTCTTTCCGGCTCGCCCGGATCGGGCAAGACGACAACCGCAGAGCGCCTCGCGCAGCTGCCCGGCGCGCCAAAGGTCCATGTCCATTCCGACGACTTCTGGGGCAATATCAAGCATGGGCATATTCCGCCCTGGTTGCCCGAGGCAGATGAGCAGAACCGGATGGTGATGGAGGTCGCGGCAGACGTTGCCGGACGCTATGCGCGCAATGGCTATTTCGTCGTGCTCGATGGCGTGGTGCGCCCCTGGTGGCTACCGGCCTTCAGGGCGCTTGGGCAGCCTCTTCACTATGTCGTCCTGCGCCCCATGCTGGAAGAAGCGATAACCCGCTGTCAGGCACGCGGCGGCGACAGCCTCACCGATCCCGTCGTGGTCGCCGATCTCTACGCCGAGTTTGCCGATCTTGGTGCTTATGAAACCAATGTCCTCAAGAGCACGGGGCTGGACCCTGCCGAAACGCTGGAGGCTGTTCGCTCTGCCGTCGCATCGGGCAAGTATCGGCTGGACGTGGTCTGAGCAAAAGAAAAGGCCGGCATTGCTGCCGGCCTTGTGAATTCAGCTTGTAAGCAAAGCTTACGCAGCTTCCTCGTCGCTTTCGGCGTCGGCGGCATCCGCCTTGGTACGCTTCGGGCTCTTGGACAGCTGCTTTTCGATCAGCTGCACGGCCTCTGTGAGGGTGATCTTGTTGACCGAGCTGACTTCGCGGCTCATGCGATCCATGGCCTGTTCGAACAGCTGGCGTTCCGAATAGGACTGCTCGGGCTGCTCTTCAGAACGATAGAGGTCGCGGACCACTTCCGAGATGGCGATGAGGTCGCCGGAATTGATCTTGGCTTCATATTCCTGGGCGCGACGCGACCACATGGTGCGCTTGACGCGGGCGCGGCCAGTGACGGTTTCGAGGGCCTTGGCGATCTCGTCCTCTTCGGCGAGCTTGCGCATGCCGACGGATTTGACCTTGGCCACGGGAACGCGAAGGGTCAGCTTGTCCTGCTCAAAGCTGATAACGAACAGCTCAAGAGTAAGGCCAGCGACTTCCTGCTCTTCAATGGCGGTGATCAAACCAACGCCGTGAGCGGGGTAGACGACATACTCACCCGTCTTGAACCCGAGCCGCTGCTGCTGCTTCTTGGCTACCATATGCTGGAACTCCTTATTGACGCCCCAAATGGCCGGTTCCTTGCGGCAAGGACCCGCCACTCCTACTCATTATGCGTCCGGCCCGGACGCCTACTAGGCAGTCAGCCTCATGCTCGCCCCGGAGTCCGCTTTCCGAGGCGTCATGCAACCTTACGTTGTGTCAAAAAAATCGTGCCTTGCGGCACGGACGACGGGCTGAACTGCATATGGTGGGACCATAGCACAATTTTTCAGCAGAATCAAAAGGAACGAATCAAAGCGCGGCCGCCGGCAAAAGCGACGCCCGCCGGATTGTCTTCGTCCACTCAAAAGCTTGCCACGCCACAGCTTTTACTAACGAGGCGTTAACAACATCCCTGCTCAGTCGCCTTCGCCGGGCTGTTCGGAGAAGTATTTCTCCAGCTTGCCTTCTTCACCATCACGTTCCTTTGCCTCTGGCAGCGGATCGCGGCGTTCGGTGAGGTTGGGCCAGGAGGCGGAGAACTTGCGGTTCAGCTCCAGCCAGTGGTCGAGACCGCTTTCGGTGTCCGGCTTGATGGCTTCGGCGGGGCATTCGGGCTCGCAGACGCCGCAGTCGATGCATTCATCCGGATGGATCACCAGCATATTCTCGCCTTCGTAGAAGCAGTCCACCGGACAGACTTCAACGCAGTCGGTATATTTGCAGGCGATGCAGTTATCAGTGACGATATAGGTCATCTTCGCAGGCGATCCCGTCGAATAAGGGGCCAGGTGTTCTTGGGGCGACACACCAGCCAGTCTCAACGGCACCGGTGCTAAACCGTTTTCCTCTACGCTGCAAGGCTCAGCCGGGGGACGGTTTGGCGCAGGATGCGCTGAGAGGGAAATCTTTGCTCAGGCGCGGGGATGATGCCTGAGGACCACATCCTCGGGGTCCTGCCCCTTGGCACCCGGATCGGGCTCTGCGTCCATCCTCAATGCCAGATCGATCGAGCGCTTGTTGGCCGGATCGCAATAGCTGACGAGACTGGACAGCCCTAGCTCGGCAAAGGCCCAGTCGCGCATCGCCGTAGCCGCCTCGAAGGCATAGCCCCTGCCCTCAAAGCCCTCATAGAGAAACCAGCCCAGTTCCTTTTCGGGAAAGAGCGGACCGTGATTGATCCCGACCTGGCCGATGGTTTGGCCTGAAGCAAGAAGGTCGATCATCAGGCAGCCATGGCCATAGAGCGTCCATTGCGCCAGATCATTGCAGAACATGCCCCAGGCTGCGCGCAGGTCAAATGGACCGCCCATATGGACGGCGCGGGGCGAGGCCAGAAAATCCCGATAGGCCGGAAAATCATCGGCAACCGGTGCGCGCAGCACCAGCCGCTCGGTCCGGATGACGGGGATTTCAGTCGTCATCGCCATCGCGGAGCCGGTCGGTCTCCCGCCGCTCCTTCTTGGTCGGACGTCCGGCGCCGGCGGGACGCTCGGCAATGGCGGCTTCATAGGGGGAGCGCTGCGCCCGGGGCAGGCTGGGCGGCGAAATATCCTCGTAGAGCCCCTGGGCCTCGCTGGCGGGCCCGCGCCTTGTGCCCGGGTCCACGATCCGCCAGACCAGGATGCGCTCATGCAGCGTCATGGTGAGGACATCGCCCGCACCGACCTTGTGGTCGGTGCGGACGGTCTTTTCGGAATTTACCCTGATGGCGCCCGCTTCGATGAACTTCTGCGCTAGCGTGCGTGACTTGACGGCACGCGAGAAGAACAGGAACCGGTCGAGCCGCTCCTTGCGGAGCGACGCTACAGCCGCCCCTGCCAAGCGCTACTCGGTCTTGCCGCGCAGGGCGGCAAGCGCAGCGAACGGGCTGTCCGGATCGAACGCCTTGCGGTCCTCACGCGGCGCGCGGTTCTGGTTCTTGTCAGGGCGGCCACGACGATCCTCGTCGCGCCCCTTGTTCTGGAACGGACGGGCGTCCTTGGGACGCTCATTGCTACCCTCGGGACGACGCTGGCCGCGGCCCTGGCCGTTATTGTTGCCATTGCGCGGGCGCTCATTGCGGCGCTGCTGGCCATCGCCCTCGGCACCGGCTTCACGGCGACCGCGCGGCTCGTGGCGACGCTGTTCGCTGCGCTGACGACCCGGGAACCAGATTTCGTCGAACTGCGGTTCGGCGGGTGCGGCTTCGACCGCAGCCTCAGCCGGCGCAGCATCGGGCACCACGCCTTCGCTGACCACGGGAGCCTCGGCTTCCGCAGGTGCGGCGCCTTCGGTGACGGCTTCGTCGGTTGCCGGATTGTCCGCCAGCACTTCGGCCAGCGCCGGGGTTTCGGCGGAAGCTTCAGCGGGCGCGACGGGCTCGGCCACCTTGGGCTTGCGCTGAACGCGATAGCCCAGCGAGGTCAGGATCGAGGCAAAGTCTTCGCCCGAGCAGCCCAGAAGGCTGGTCATCTCGACGGTGACGCGGAAGCCATTGCCTTCGGCAGCGCCGGCCGGCAGTTCGCCCTGATAGGGGCGGCTGGCGTCGAGCGCGATCAGCGGACGGATGATGTCCGCGAGACGTTCGAGAATGTCGACGCGTACGGCGCGCTTGCCGGCAACCTTGAAGCCCGCGATCTCATAAAGACGCGTATCGACTTCCGGGTCGACGAGGAAGGACGTGCGACCGGAGAGCACGATATGGGGAATATCGGTGACGCCGGGCTGGCGCACGCCGCCATTCTTGAGCGCAAAGAGGATCAGCGCCAGCTCGCGCGGCGCAGGCTTGAGCGAGAGCGGCAGATAGATGTGATAGGCGCCGAACTTGATGCCCAGCTTGCGCAGCTTGCCGCGCACGTCCTGATCGAGCGCCTTGACCTCGTCGGCGACGACGGCGCGCGGCAGGAGGCCCAGATGCTCGAAGAGCCGATAGGCAAGCCCGCGGGCCGTGCCTTCGAGATCGGCCGGCGCTTCGAGCGCCATGATGGGCTCGAGCACGGTATTGATGTGGTGGCGCAGCCAGAGCGAGAGACGGTCCTGGACCTTTTCGAGATCCGGCCCCGTCAGGGTCTCGTCGGCAAGGATGATGATGCGGGGGCGATAGATGCTGTCGCCCTCGGCCAGTTCGGCGACAACCTCGCCGCGCCAGCGCATGCGGCCATCCGTGGCCAACACGAATTCTTCATTTGGCGAACCGGCCAGACGTTCGGCACGATGGTGTATCTCCGGAGCGACGACCGAATCCGCCGCGCTGCGCAAACCCTTCGCGTCGAGTTCGCCGTCCGTGCGGGCCAGGGTGAAACGGAAGCCTTCGAGCGTGCCAATGAGGTGGCCTTCCAGCCGCACTTCGCCACGTTCAGTAATTTCGGGAGATACCATACGTTTGTCTTTCAGATGGCGGAGCAGGACGCTGGTCCGCCGGTCGACGAAGCGCTGGGTGAGACGCTCATGGAGCGCATCACTCAGCCGGTCTTCGATGTCTCGCGTCTTTTCGCGCCAATAGAGCGGGTCTTCAAGCCAGTTTTTGCGGTTGGCGACAAAGGTCCAGGTACGGATCTGCTTGATCCGGTTGCTGAGTGTGTCAATGTCACCCTCTGCATTGTCGCAAAACCTAACCTGCTCGGCAATCCAGTCTGCATCGACCCATTCTTTTCGCCTTAAATCCGAGTAAATCCGAGTGACGATCTCGCCATGCGCCGCTGGCGAGATGCCCTGATAATCCGGAATCTGGCAACATTCCCAGAGCAGTTTGACCGCTTCATGGCCGCGCGCGAGAGCGCCGGCCTCATTTCGCATCAGAAATTCAAGCGCGTGCTGGTCGGTTGCAATGGGGACGCGGGTGAGGGTCTTGTCCTGCGGCGAAACTTCCAGCGAATTGCGCAGGCGCTCGGTCGAGGAAAAGTCGAGGGCCGAGTTACGCCACTGGATCTGCTTGATCGGCTCGAAGTCATGGGTCTCGAGCTGGATAACCAGTTCTTCGTCGAAATTCTCTGTGCCGCCTGTAACCCCGAAGGTGCCATTGTGCCGATGGCGACCGGCGCGACCGGCGATCTGCCCGATTTCAGAAGGGGTTAGCGGGCGCGTCTGGTGACCGTCGAACTTGGTGTCATCGGCAAAGGCGACGTGGTGGATGTCGAGATTGAGCCCCATGCCGATGGCGTCGGTGGCGACGAGGAAATCGACATCGCCATTCTGGTACATGGCGACCTGTGCATTGCGGGTGCGCGGGCTCAGCGCGCCCATGACCACGGCTGCGCCACCGCGTTCGCGGCGGATCAGTTCGGCGATGGCATAGACCTGCCGGGCGGAGAAGGCGACGATAGCCGAGCGCGCCGGCTGGCGGGAAATCTTCTTGGACCCCGAATAGGTTAGCTGCGAGAAACGCGGCCGATCGATGATCTCGGCATGAGGGATAAGTTTTTTGACGACCCCCGCCATGGTGGCCGAGCCAAGCAGCAGGGTTTCATGAAAACCACGGGCCTTGAGGATGCGGTCGGTAAAGACATGCCCGCGGTCAAAATCGATGGCCGTCTGGATTTCGTCGACGGCGACGCAATCGACGTGAATGTCCATCGGCATGGCTTCAACGGTGGCCACCCAATAGCGCGGTTTGGCCGGAACGATGCGCTCTTCACCGGTCACGAGGGCCACCGCCTGCTCGCCTACGCGCTCCACAACCCTTTGATAAACCTCACGAGCCAGCAGACGCAGCGGTAGGCCGATCATCCCAGTGGGATGGGCCAGCATGCGCTCGATGGCGAAGTAGGTCTTGCCGGTATTGGTGGGGCCGAGAATGGCCTTTACCGGACGGGAATTTAAGGCGGTCATCGGGCCCTATGTAGGCGTTTGCAGGCGGATATACGAGGGGTTCCCGGGACTTGTCCCGTCAAAGGACAGTTTCGTCGCAAAAATGCCACCGGTGTTAACAAGCAGAACGATTGCAGAACGAAACAGAACCGAATCGGCGCGACTCAGTGAGTCTCGTTTCGTTCTCCACCAGATGTGGTGGCGGGGATAGATTGATTCCTACTAGGGAAATATCGCGATCGGCTTCCGGCCAGTTTTCACCGCTAAAACCGTTCAGATTGGTTTCCAAAAAGTGAGCATCCGTCGGTTTTGACCCCTTTATGAACGAAACCTAAACGGGAAGGCGGCGAAAAAACTTCCGTCCTTGATGTTCTGCTCCCGTAAGAGCTCGGCAACACGCGCCGCTGTTAACGAAATTGTCGTTGACGTGCTGAAATGGGACGGTCGCCACCGGCTCCCTCTTGAGCACTCGCCAAGATCATAGCCAACAAAAAGGGCGACCCGAAGGCCGCCCTTGATATTGGGAAATTTGCCGAGGCCTAGAAGGCGCCGTGGCAGTGCTTGAACTTCTTGCCCGAACCGCAGGGGCACGGGGCATTGCGCGAAACGCCTTCAAGCAGCTTCGGATCGACCGGCGGCAGACCATC
>JAAZLP010000116.1 GCA_012799265.1 Phyllobacteriaceae bacterium
CAAGCCATCCTTGATCTCTTCGCACGACCTCCGCCCTTGCGATGTCCTCATTGTGAAATGCTCCTCGCAGAAACCGCCAAAGCCAATGTGCCAAAGTAGTGCTAGATGCCGTAATAGGCCCAGGCTCCTCATCTAGCCATGAAGATGGTTGTGCCTCAGAGTGATGATGTTGAACCGGGGTCCGATCGTCGACCCGAGGCATCAAGTGAGGAACAACCATGGACTATTATGCAGGAATTGATGTGTCGCTGGAACAGAGCAGCGTTTGCGTAGTGGATTCGTCGGGCAAGATCGTGCGGGAAACGAAGGTGGCGAGCGAGCCAGGGGCGCTGTTGCGATACTTTGACGATCTGGGATTGCCGGTCGTTCGCGTCGGTCTCGAGGCGGGGCCCCTGTCGCAGTGGTTACGTGAGGGTCTGGTTGGGGCGGGCCTTGAGGTGGTGCTCCTGGAGACACGGCATGTGAAGGCGGCGCTGTCGGCGATGACCGTGAAGACGGACCGCAAGGATGCCCGCGGGATCGCGCAGTTGCTGCGTATGGGATGGTACCATCCTGTGCATGCCAAATCGTCCGACGCCCAGGCTGTGCGTGCTTTGCTGGTCGGTCGCAAGCTACTGCAGAGCAAATTGCTCGATGTTGAGCTCAGCATTCGCGGCATCCTGCGCGGTTACGGGCTCAAGGTGGGCGAGGTCCGCCAAGGGCGTTTCGAAGCTCGCATTCTCGAACTCATTGAAGGTCATGAGATGCTCGAGACGGTGATTGGCGCAATGTTGCAGGCGCGTGCTGCCTTGTGGAACGCGTTCACCCGACTGCATCGTGAGATGCTGAAGATCGCTCGTGCCGATCCTGTCTGTCGACATCTGATGAGTGCTCCCGGTGTGGGGGCTCTGGTTGCAGTCACCTATCGCTCGAGCGTCGACGATCCGGGACGGTTCGCCAAATCCCGCACGGTGGGGGCGTATTTCGGGCTGACACCCAGGAAATATCAATCCGGCGAGACCGACATCGACGGTGGTATCACCAAGGTCGGCGATGGAATGGTCCGAACCGCGCTCTATGAAGCGGCACATATCATATTGACGCGGGCGACGCGGTTTTCGGCCCTGAAACGCTGGGCGATGGACGTAGCCAAGCGACGCGGCATGAAACGGGCGAAGGTGGCGCTGGCCCGCAAGCTCGCTACCGTGTTGCATCGCATGTGGATGGATGCAACTGCATTTTGCTGGGGCAAGGAGCCAGCGATCGCGTAGGAGCCAGCGATCGCGTAGAGAAGAAAACAGGAAGCGAAGCGCTTCAACCGTTGCGTCGCTTCTTTTGAGGTCCCGTCGCCGGGACGAGGGCTTGGCAAGGTCGGGAGTAATGCTGTGAATGCTTCGGCAAATCACGCGTCCTAGATTGACCTGCCGGCTCTGGATCTGATGGCATGATGTGGCAGTCTTGATGCTGACCACGGACAGAAGCATGATCCTGGCGGCGTGATAATCACTCGAAGGGGCTTGACGAGCAAAGGCCTATTACAGAAGCATTACAGTTGCGTTTTTAGTTGACCTCTGACTCCATGGGTTTCCATGATTCGGAGGTCATGGATGACAGGTGCATCGATTGAGACGACGCTGGAGCTTTGGGCGTCTTCGCTGCGGGATGTGAAGGCACGAATGCGCCCGCTATTCACGCAGGAACGTGTTGCGATTTCGGCCGGACAGTTCCTGGACGGTCTGCTTGGCGAGGAGCGCCGCAAGACCGGGTGGATGCGGGCGGAAGCCGCCGGCGATGCCGGTCCGTGGCGGCAACAGGCAATCCTGGGTCGCGGACATTGGGATGCGGATGTGCTGCGCGATATCGTTTGCGACTATGCGCTGGAGACACTGGCCGATCCTGACGCGGTGCTGGTGATCGATGAGACCGGCTTTCTCAAGCAAGGCAAGGCATCGTGCGGGGTTGGGCGGCAGTATACGGGTTCGGCGGGCAAGATCACCAATTGTCAGATCGGCGTCTTTGCGTCCTATGTCTCGCGCCACGGCCACGCCTTCATTGATCGGGCGCTTTATCTGCCGAAGGCGTGGACGGATGATCCTGAGCGCTTGGCGGCAGCGCATGTGCCGGACAACGTCCGCTTTGCCACCAAACCAGCGCTGGCACTAACGATGATCGAGCGGGCGATTGCGTCGAACGTGCCCTTTTCCTGGGTGGCTGCCGACAGCGTCTACGGCGTCGGCGACATTGAAATGGCGCTCAAACGTGCCGCCAAGGGCTATGTGCTGGGCGTGAGCGCCAACCATCCCTTCCGCTCATGGGGCAAACCGCTGGCTGTCGCCGGGACGGCGAAGGACATCGCCGAGGCTTTGCCCGAAGATAGCTGGCAACGCCTGTCGGCAGGCGACGGGACCAAAGGCGCACGACTGCACGATTGGGTCTATCTCGATCTTGCCGATCTCGATGCCGGTGATTTTGATGCGACGTTCCCTGGCATCTGGACGCGCGGCTTGCTGATCCGCCGCAACATCGCCGATGGCGATCTCGCCTTCTTCTCCACCTGGTGTCCGACCGGCACATCCATCGAGATGCTGGTGGCGGTGGAAGGCCATCGCTGGGCAATCGAGGACAGCTTCGAGACCGCCAAGAACGAACTCGGCCTTGATCACAACGAAACCCGCTCCTGGCATGGCTGGCATCGCCATGTCTCGCTGGTCATGCTCGCTTTCGCCATGATGGCGACGATCCGCCGCCATGCCAATGCCGCACCGCCCCCAAAAAGCATGATGAAACGGATGCGGCACCGGCACTGATCCGCTGGTCGATCCAGGAAATTCGCCGAATTGCAACCCGCCTCGCACGGGCGCGCATCGAACCTTCATACATCATCGCCTGGTCGCTCTGGCGACGAGCACATCAAGCCGCCGCACGACAAGCACATATTAAATCAAAAACGCAACTGTAATGCTAGACTCCAAAGACCCTATCAAGGTGAGTTGCGGCACTGCTGTTCAGATTTTGGATGCCATCGAAGGCGCCTTCGATTTTGAACAAGGTTACTCTTTTGGCTGGGAAGCATGCCGCGCCGCTCTTGAGTATTTTTCAAACATTGCGTCTCCCGTTGAAGAACGAGGAGCTTGCTGGTTGATTGCGCCACGCGGCAGAACCATCACTCGTCGGCGCGCGGGAGGCCGATTTTCGGATGCTCCCCTATCATATCAAGAACGTGCGGCCTTCCGTTCACTTGCCGATGGATTACCCATCTTAGCGTTGCTCGGGCAGCAAGGGCTGGAGGAGGACGGATGGCGGGGGTCGGAATTTTGGTGGCCAGTCCTTGTGGCTCCAGCGCAATCCTCGCCAAGCGTATTCGCTACTCGCGTTCGAACAAACACTGATGATCAAAGCGACTATCTAACTGACGAGCCCCTCACATCCCCCGCATGACCGACATTTCCGGTACCAGCTTGCGATAAAGATGCCAGGTGGCGTGGCCGAAAATCGGCAGGATGACCGCTAGGCCCACAAACAACATCGCTGAGCCGATGAAGACTCCGGCGCCGACGATGAGGCCCCAGGCGAGGAGGGGGACGCGGTTGTAGAGCACGGCGCGGAACGAGGTTTCTATCGCGACATAGGCGCCGACATCGCGATCGAGCAGAAGCGGAAAGGCAATCACCGTCATACAGAGCACGGCCAGCGCGAAGAGAGCGCCGACGCCGGTGCCGACGGCGAGGAGGACGCGGCCATTGGGATCGGTCGTCACCTGGGCGATGAGATCGGTGAGGGTGCGCGGCGGTGTGGCGCCGAAAAGGCTTTCATAAAGCGCCTGGGCTGAGGTGAGCCAGAGCGTGAACATGACCAGCAGCATGATGCCCACGGCGAGAATGCTGCCCATGGCAGGGGATTTCAGCACGCCAAAGGCGTCGCGCCAGTTTGGCTCGAGGCCCATTTCGCGCTGGCGGGAGATTTCATAAAGCGGGAGCGCGGCGATGGGGCCGATAAGGGCGAAGCCGCCGATCAGCGGATAGAGCAGGGGCTAGGTGTGCCAGCCATCCATCCAGAGGGTGAGGACAATGCCGATGATCGGATAGATCACCGCCAGCAGCACGTAATGGCTTGGCTTGGCCCAGAAATCCTCGGCCCCGCGCCGCAGCGCGTCGCCCAGATCGGCCATGGTAATGCGTTGAATGGCGGGCATGTCGAGCTTGTCGCCGACGCCGGACATGATGTGCATGCGGGCCATATTGGTCTCTCCTCCGAAACGGGAGGTCGCGAGACCCGGCCTTGCGCTGCCTTGTGCGCGTGACGCGAGAGACGCGACCGCTAACAAGAGGAGCTTACGATGCGAGCCGGGGATTGTCGCCCCCGGCTCGAATAATCGTGATCAGACCTTGGCGAGGGCCTGGTCGATATCGGCGATGATGTCATCGACATGCTCGATGCCAACCGAAATGCGCACCAGATCTTCCGAGACGCCGGCCTTGGCCAGTTCTTCGGGGGAGAGCTGGCGGTGGGTGGTGGAGGCCGGGTGGGTGGCGAGCGACTTGGCGTCGCCGATGTTCACCAGACGCAGGATCATCTGCAGCGCGTCGATGAAACGACCACCAGCTTCCTTGCCGCCTTCAATGCCGAAGGAGAGAATGCCCGAGCCGGAGCCCTTCGAAATCTTATTGGCGACAGCATTGTAGGGGCTGTCTTCGAGGCCGGCATAGTTGACCCACTTCACCTTCGGATGCGCCTTGAGATGCTTGGCGACCTTGAGGGCGTTTTCGGTGTGACGCTCCATGCGGAGGCCAAGCGTTTCGAGACCCTGGAGGATCAGGAACGCATTGTGCGGGGAGATGGCGGCGCCGGTATTGCGCAGCGGGGCGACGCGGGCGCGGCCGATATAGGCTGCGGGGCCCAGAGCCTCGGTATAGACGACGCCATGATAGGAAGGATCGGGCTCATTCAGGATCGGGAAGCGCTTGGCATTGGCCTTCCAGTCAAACTTGCCGCTATCGACAATGATGCCGCCGATGGCGACGCCATGGCCGCCGATATATTTGGTCAGCGAGTGGACGACGATGTCGGCGCCGAAATCAAACGGGCGGGTGAGGTAGGGGGTCGCGACGGTGTTGTCGACGATCACCGGCACGCCATGGCGATGGGCGATCTCGGCGATCTTTTCGATATCGACGACATTGCCGGCCGGATTGCCGATGGATTCGAGGAAGACGGCCTTGGTGTTCTCGTCGATGGCCTTTTCAAAGCCTTCGTAGTCGTCGTGGGAGACGAGACGGGTTTCGATGCCCTGGCGCGGGAAGGAATGGACGAAGAGATTATAGGTGCCGCCATAGAGCTGGGAGACGGAGACGATATTGTCGCCGACGCCGGCAATGGTCTGGATGGCATAGGTGATGGCGGCCATGCCGGAAGCCAGCGCCAGAGCGGCGATGCCGCCTTCCATCTCGGCGACGCGCGCTTCGAGAACCGCCTGGGTGGGGTTCATGATGCGGGTATAGATATTGCCCGGGACCTTGAGGTCAAAGAGGTCCGCACCGTGCTGGGTGTTGTCAAAGGTGTAGGACGTGGTCTGGTAGATCGGCACGGCAGCCGACTTGGTGGTGGCTTCGGACGTATAGCCGTGGTGAAGGGCGATGGATTCGAGTTTCATTCTAGGCTCCGAATTCGGTTGGGCCTAAGTTCCTTTCTCAAAAGAGAAAAGACAAGCCGCGGAAGAGGCAGAACGTCCTCTCCCGCGGCTGATTTTTGGAACAAAAGGCTCAGCTGATGGCGTCGATCTCGTAACGATCAGACGGATCGTGCTGGGGGCGATAGATAAAATAGTCGAAATCGGCGGGGCTGGCGGTGCCGTTGAGGTCCTGCGCAGCGACGCCGACAAAGGCGCCAGTGAAGCTGCCATGGGCCTGATGGCCGCCGCATTCGTCCGACAGCAGCGAGGCATCAAAGACCGGACCGATGGGCTGCAGGTCCTGGCCCTCGAGGGCGTAGAAGAACTGCAGTGCGCGGCCGCGGATGGTGAGCGCGAGCTTGACCTTGCCCTCATTGGGGATCTGCACCGGCGCCGCCGGGAAATTGAGACGGCCGTCGGGCCAGCTCATTTCCGAGGACATGAGCAGGAGCTCGCGCTGGCCGTCGGAATGGGCGGTCACGGCCAGATAGAAGAAATTGTAGCGGCTGTAATAGGCCGTCAGCCCCGCCATGGTGCGTTCGTCGGTGGGCGCAAAATCGACCACTGTCTCGGCATCATAGGAGAAATGGGTCTGGCGACGGGCGACCAACGACTGCTCGAACCAGGAGCCGATGGATTCGCGACCAAACAAGCGGAGCTTGTTGTTTTCGATCGTGAAAATGCGCTCCGTTTCCGGCGTGCGCAGCCACTGGAAGTCCTTGTGGAGGCCGTTTTCAAAGGTGTACCGCTGCTCGGCCCAGTATGCCGTTTCGTCGCGGATTCCGGGCACTTCGACATGCAGGGAGGGCACGGGACCGTTCTTGACATAGAGCCAGTCGTCGTCGCCCCAATAGCATTCCTGAATTGAGGTTTCGCGGCCGAGGACGCAGCGACGTTCCTGCGTTGTCGGGCGACCACCGAGATGGACGAGATAAGTCTTGCCGTCCGGCGTCTCGACGATATCGCCATGACCTGCGCGCTGGATGGCGGCAAGGGGCGCATCCTTTGAGGTCAGGATGTGCTTATCGGGATGGGTTTCATATTGCCCGGTCAGCGTGCGCGAGCGAGCGAAAGTGCAGGCGTGGTCATAGGCCGTGCCACCTTCGGCGGTCAGCAGATAATACCAGCCGTTGCGCTTATAGATATGCGGGCCTTCGACCAGCTTGAGGTCGGTGCCCTTGTAGATATTGGTGACCGGGCCGACGAGCTTGCCGGCAACCGGATCGAATTCCTGAATGACGATGCCGGCGAAAAGCAGCGGCCGGACACGATGGTCCCAGGTCATGTTGACGAACCATTTGCGGCCGTCGTCATCATGGAACAGCGAAGGGTCGAAGCCTGAGCTGTTGGTATAAACCGGATCGGACCAGGGGCCTTCGATCTTGTCGGCCCAGACGATGTAGTTGTGCGCGTCCTTGAACGAGCCGTCCTTGCGCTTGACGTCGGTATAGACGAGCCAGAAGCGCTCGCCGTCATGGGTGAGGCAGGGCGCCCAGACACCACAGCTATCCGGATCGCCGCGCATGTCGAGCTGGCTTTTGCGGGTCAGCGGGCGCGATACCAGCTCCCAGTTCGCCAGATCTGTCGAATG
>JAAZLP010000117.1 GCA_012799265.1 Phyllobacteriaceae bacterium
GCAGCCAGCCTTTCTCGCGGCCGAGCACCTTGAGCTGGGTGCCTTGGGGCAGCGTCATGATCAGTGGCCCGGTCGTGCTCGGCGTGTGGCGGACATTGAGCGCAGCGACATTCACATATCGCGGGGCACTCAGCGGGACAGGGGCCGGTGCTGGCTTGGCAGTGGGTTTGGCGTGCGTGGAGGCGACTGCGGCCGGTCGGGCCGTCGCCGCTGGACTGCGATCCAGATTGCCGGCGATCCCGAACTGGTAGATGCTAAAACCGATGACTCCCAGGAACACCAGCCCAACTAGATTGGAACCCTGCTTTTTCTTCCTGGCCACGACTCACACCTCGCTAGGCGAGCATTGTGGGCGAGGGGAGTTAATGGGGGGTGGAGGAAGCCTATTCGCCCTCCAGCATCTCCACGATCTCGGCAAACCCACGCGTCCTGGCGTGTTCAAGCGCCGTACGGCCCTGGGCGTCGGGGATGTTCTTATCCGCGCCGGCGTCCAGCAGTTGTCTGACGATGCGCTGCGCGGTGGGGCCGCCGTCGGTAAGGATCACGGCTTCAAGCAGGGCGGTCCAGCCGAGATTGTTGACGTGATCGATGTCGACCCCTGCCTCGATAAGGAGCGCGACCGCTTCGGGATGGCCCTTTTCGGCGGCCGGGATGAGGGCGGTGCCGCCAAAGCGATTGGTGCTCGTGAGGTCTGCGCCATGGTCGAGAATGAGGCGGAGGATGTCGACGCGGCCTTCCGCGCCGGCGACAAGATAGGGGCTGTCGTCGATGGCGTCCTTGGCGTTGACATCGGCGCCGGCGGCGAGGAGCAGGCTTGCGGCCTCAAGATCGTCGTTCCAGACGGCCACCAGAAGCGGTGTCTGGCCGCGCCCATTGCGCTCATCGACAGGGTCGCCGTTTGCCAGCGCCTGTTGCAGGGCCGCGATATCCCTGCCTTCGACGGCGGATAGAACCGAAGCGTTCGCATGACCTGTGAGCATCAGCGCCAGAACTCCCGCCAGAACCAGTTTTTGCATTTGTCCGCCCCGCCTTGATGTCCACCAGCAGACCGGAGGGAAACGGCGGAAGCGTGGCATCAATCCCGAACGATAATGGTCCGGTCGGAGCAGCTATCGAAGTTGAGCCGCAGCTCGCCGCCGTTTTCGAGCATCACCACCGCCAGCATAGGCCCGCACCCGGAAGTAATGGAAAGACGCCTCTCGGCGCCCGGGGCGAGGGCGTCCAGGCTGCCGCCTAGATTGTCCTCGATAGGCTCGCCGGCCGCATCGAGCGGGTAAAGGCTGATCCCGGCGACGGTGAGGCTCGATTTGTTGACTAGATCGAGCTCGAAGGCCTGCGCGGCGAGCGGCAGGATGAAGATGGCGGCGGCAAGTATGATGGGTCGCATGTCTGCTGTCCTGCAAACGGAACTTTTATGGAGAGAACTATTCGTTCTCAGAAATGCTGAAGTCCAGTGAGATTTATTTGTCGTTGCTGGTTGAGGCGAATGGAGCGGTCCTGTAGGCCGCTCCAGTTGCATTACAGCAGCTCGGCACGCAGCGCTTCTGCGCTTTTGGGAGAGAGCAGGCCGGGGGCGACGTCAAATACGGTATGGGCCCCATAATGGCCCATGGCATGAAGACGATAAACGGCGCGCGCATAAGCCACGAGGACGCTGGCGGTAAACTCGGGATTGCTGTCGAGCTTGAGGCTATATTCGATGACCTGGCTCTGTGTGTCAGATGTGTTGCCGCTGCGGATGACAAAGCCGCCATGCGGCATGGCCGCGTGGTCCCGCGCGAGCTCTTCGGCCGTAATGAAGGTTACGCTGGTGTCGTACTCATCGAAATAGTGCGGCATGGCGACGATGGCCTCGCGCACCTGATCGGCATCGGCACCCGGCTCCAGCACAACGAAGCAGTCGCGCTGGTGCTTTTCCCGCGTCGAGAGCACCGGGCGGGTGCCGCTACGCACGCGCTCCACGGCGTCCTTGATGGGCCTTGTATATTGGACGGCGTTAGCTACGCCGGGCAGCTTGCGGACGGCGTCGGAGTGGCCCTGGCTGAGGCCATCACCCCAGAAGGTATAGGTCGCACCATCCGGCAGAAGCGCTTCGCCGAGCACGCGATTGATCGAGAACATGCCGGGGTCCCAGCCGGCCGAAATCACAGCCGCATGCTTGCTTGCGCGTGCGGGCGCATCGACGGCCGCGAAGTGCTCTGGAATGCGTGCATGGGTGTCGAAGCTGTCGACGATGTTGAACGACGCAACCAGTTCGGGCGACTGGCGCGGCAGGTCCTCCTTGGAGCCGCCGCAAAGGATAAGCACGTCGATGGCGTCCTTATGGGCCAGGAGATCATCCATGGTGTGGACGGGCGTTGCAGCATCACGGGGGGTGATGGTGTGCGGCGGTCGGCGGGTGAAAATCCCTGCAAGCGCCATATCAGGATTTTTGCTCACCGCCGCTTCAACGCCGCGCCCCAGATTGCCATGTCCCACGATGCCGATACGAATGACCGCCACTTCCCTGCTCCACAATATCCGGCCTCGCATGCCGGAGAATCACAAACTCTCAGCTGTAACAGGATGAGGCAGGATGCCAATGTGCCGTTTGGAGCGCGGGCCCATAGTCCAAGGGTCTCACCCGGAGTTGACGCGGTGCGCGCTTGACCGCGAGGTGGTTTGACCTATCTCTGCGCCATGCCGCCAAAAACCAAGAAACCGCCGGAAGATCTGCCGCTGGTGCAGGAATGGACGCTGCCACTTGCCGCGACGCTCGGTTCGGATGTGCGCGCCAAGGGCATATTGCTTGAATTACGGGCCCGCCTGCCGCTGAAGCAGCGCAAGCGCCTCGATATTCGCGGCCTGGTGCTGGCGCTTCGCATGGCCGAAGATGAGGCCGCCGAATTTGAAAAGGCGGGAAGGATCGTCACCGATGCGCTGGTGGGGATTGATGCCTTGCCGGTTGTCCCGCGCGAGATCGAGGATATTTTGTCCATCAAGACCAGCGAGCGGCATCGCTGGCTCAAGGATGGGCGCCTGGTGAGCGTCGGCACGCGCACGGTGAAACTGCGCGGCAGAGCGCGGAAAATCACCTTCCACGTCTTTGATCCCCGCATGGTGGAAGACCTGCTCAATCGAGATCAGGTCGAGAACTGGCGCGAGGAAGATGCGCTCGCCACAGCCGAAAAGCGGCGGCAGGCGGCTTGGAAAGCCAAGCTCAAGCGCGAGGAAAAGAAGAAGCCGAAGGCGATCTCCGATGTCGATCCCGACGCAGCGGCACTGCGCGGCTGGGAAGATTTCATGCGCGAGGGGCTTCTGCACGATTAGATGCAAAGCCCCTCGCTTGGCGGTCAGGCGGTTTTGGACCGACCCTCGCGGACAATGCCGATAGCAGTGAGCACGATGCCGATGACGATCCAGACGCCGAGCGTGATGGCGGCCATGGTCGATCCTGCCCAGTCGAAATAGGCGGCCGAGCGAACCAGCGTGCCGGTGGCGCCCGGCGGCAGCAACTGACCGAACAGCCCAAGGCCACTGGGCAGCCAGGCGCCGGTGGTGGCGATGCCGGCCAGCGGATTGCCGAGGAACATCATGGCCATGGCGCCAATGGTGAAGCCCTTGCCGCCAAAGACCTGCTGCAGGCCGGCCAATGGTAGCGCCATGGCGGCAATGCCCAGGGTCATGGCGACGGCAACCGGCCAGAAAGCGCCGACAATGCTACCGAACCAGAACTGCAGCACGGCAGCGACGATAACGCCGCTGGCGATCGAGGTGAGCACAATGCCCGTCAGGCGCAGCGTGTTGGATTTGCCGAAAGCCGACTTGAAGGCCACGACAGGCACGATGCCGCCAAAGACCAGCGGGAAGGTCAGCCCGCCGATGCCGATGCCCGATGGGTCGGCGGCCGGGAGCGGAACGACGTCGGTAACAGTAAGAGCCTGACCGTTCTCGGCCGCTAGCCTTGTGGCCGTTGCGGTGACCGTGCCCGAAATGGCCGTCGAGCCCGCGCTGGCAACCATGGCCTCCATGCCCGCATCCGAGACCACAAGACCGCCCACGACCTCCTGCGCCTTGATGGCAGCTGCAAGCGCGTCCGCGCTTTCATAGGTCTGAGGAATGAAGGCCCCCGGCATGGTGGTACCGAGGCTGTGTTGGACTTGTGCAATGGACCCAGTGTCGCCGACGAGACCCAGCGGCAGATCATGCGGACCGCTCTTGAGTGAGGGCAGGATGAAAAGCGCCAGCAGCACTACCAGAATGGCGCCAAGCCCTGCAATCAGTGCAGCGAGCATGGCGAGGGGCGGAAGGGAGCGCTTAGCCGGCGCCTGGGCAGGGGTGGTTGTCATTTATGGCCTGTGGAAGGGGTGCGGGACGACCCGTTCAGAACGCCGTCCTCTCTCTGGCACCGCACATGGCGCGGCCACAGACACAAGAAAAGGGACAGATTGTCACGGCGGTTTCCAGATGGAAACCGGCTTCAGAACTGGAAACTTTTTGGTCTTCCGGTGCGTTTTGAAGCAAAGCGTCAATTGAGGGCAGAAAATTGCCATCGAAAAAAAACTGCAGTCATCGGCACCGGGCCGACGGGAATCTACGCGCTCAAATTTCTGGTAGAGATGGAGGGGGCAGACTCGGTCACCTTGTTCGAGAAGGGCGACGATGCCGGTGTCGGCATGCCCTATTCGCCCGAAACGGCCAGCAAGGCCGTGTTGGCCAACATAGCCTCCATCGAAATCCCGCCGGTCACCAGTACCTATCTGGACTGGCTTGAGGAGCAGGACCCCGATCTACGGCATCGACCCTGACGACCTGGATGAACGCATGTTCACGCCAAGGCTGCTGCTGGGCCAGTATTTCCGAGCGCAGTTTCTGGAGCTCGTTGATCTGGCGCGGGCACGGGGCATTGCCATTGATATCCACGAGAAGACGGAGATCACCGATATCAGTCGCGACGGGCAGGGCATCATGTTGCGTGATGGGTCCGGAGGGCAGTGGAGGCCTTTCGACCGGGCGATCGTTGCCACCGGCCACACCTTTGCGGGCGAGGAAGAGGCAACGGACAGCTACTTCCCCAATCCCTGGTCCGGCCTGATCGACGCCGAGATCGCCGCGACGACGGTGGGGATCATGGGCACCTCGCTCAGCGCGCTGGACGCAGCCATGGCGATTGCCAACCAGCATGGCAGGTTCCGCCGGAAAGGCGGAGAGCTGGTCTATGTTCCCCAGGACGCCGAGGGCCTCAAGATCACTATGATGTCCCGCCAGGGCCTGCTGCCTGAAGCGGATTTCTACTGCCCCATTCCCTATGAGCCCCTGGCCCATATGACTGAGGAAGCGCTTGCCGATGCGGTTGTGGCTGATGGAGTACTCGACGCCGTTTTTGCGCTTTTCAAGACCGAACTCGCCGAGGCGGACCCTGTATATGCAGCGGAGATCGAGCTTGATGGTTTGACGGCAGACACCTTTGCCGCGGCCTATTTCGAGGATCGGCTGAAGCACGATCCATTCCGCTGGGCGCGGGAAAATCTCGAAGAGGTCGAGCGCAACAAGCGGGACGAGAAGACGGTGCCTTGGCGCTACGCGCTCCTGCGTATGCACGAA
This sequence comes from Phyllobacteriaceae bacterium, assembly GCA_012799265.1. Lineage (GTDB taxonomy): Bacteria > Pseudomonadota > Alphaproteobacteria > Rhizobiales > Devosiaceae > Devosia. The sequence goes on from JAAZLP010000117.1 coordinate 5,584, forward strand.
CAGGTGGAAACGCTGGTGCCTGAATTTTCAGACGAGGATCGGGAGCGCTTTGCCAAAGGTTTGAAGCGCGTCTTTGTCGATAATTACGGGGCGGTGCCGTCCGAATCCATCCGGCGCCTGCTGGCGCTGCGGGATGCCAGAATCCTCGATGTGGTAGCGCTGGGCGATGACTATGAACTCGACCATGACGGCGACACCACCTTCATCACTTTTGAGGGCGGCAAGCTCGAATTCGACGTCTTCGTCGATGCGCGCGGGCAGCGGGCACTCGACACCGAGCATCTGCCATTCCCCAGCTTAAAGAGGGACCTGCTGGCCGATGGTCAGGAGGTGCCAGAGGTTGCCGACGACTACAGCCTCACCGGTCCCAAGGCAGCAACGCGTCGGATTTATCTCGCCGCCATCCCCTATCTCATGCACGACCAGCCCTTCTGTCAGGGCATCACGGCTGCTGCCGATATCGCCAGGGAAATCGCTGCAAGCTGCGCCAGGGCGAAAGCCCGCGACGAAGCGCAGGAGGAGGCCGAGGCCTATCGCGTGCGCCGCTATCGCACGGCCTGATTACTTCAGGGACGGGCGGCGACGACGAAGTCGAAATAGGTGTCAGGGAAGGGCTCATTGCGCAGCGTGTAGTGCCACCACTCTTCCTGATAGGCCGCAAAGCCGTGGCGATCGAGCAGGTCTTTAAGCTTGTTGCGATTGGCTTCGGCTTCGGCGCTGATGCCCTTGGCACCATGATGCGCGTGATCGTCAAAGCAGTCATAGCCTGTGCCAAATTCCAGCGTGCCTTCGGCAAAGCGCTCGGGCAGCACGCAGTCCACCAGCGCATCGCCGGATGACCAGCTTACTTCGGGTGCGTCGACCGGCTCGATGGCGAGATCGACTGTACTGCCGCGGCTATGGCCGGAACGTTCAGCGATGTAGCCAAGCTCGAACAGCAGTGCTTTGTCGACACGCGGATAAAATTCGGCCTGCATGGCGAGATCATCGATATCTCGCGCCCAGTGCGCGAAGTCGGCGACGGCGCGGGCAGGGCGGTAGCAATCATAGATGCGGAAGGTGAAGCCTTCTTCGGCGAGTTCAGCAGCGGCGGCCCGCAAAGCCTCGGCGGCGGGAGCGGACAAAACGCACTCGGCAGCCTCATAACCCACGATCGGGCGACCGACGAAATTGTGCTCGCCGGCATAGCGCATGTCCTGCCTGATGTCGGGAGCGACATCGCGCAGATAGACGAAGCCATCGGGCAACTCGCCGGCATGAGTAGAGTGAGCGGCTACTAAAAGAATGGCCGCGGCCCCGGAAATTCTCGGCAAGATCTTGAGGCGCATTGGTATTCTCCGAGGTGCTGCTCGCAACCAGTCCTGACAACAAAAGATTTAGACGCGGTTTATTGCTCACCGATGCGCCAGCACCTTGCTCCTATGCTCCCGGCTGGTTATTGCGGGGGCCTGTTTCGGTCGATGAGGACTTCACCTTGGCAAAACGGCGCCACCCGACACCACTCCGGACCTCCAGCGAGGACGTCGTCGTTTCGCGCAAGGCGCCCGATACGCCTCAGACCCGCAGCCCGGCCTATCGGCTCGCCTTTGCCGATGACGAATTCCTGACCTCGGAAGATATTCGCGGCGTCCGCTTCCAGCTCGAATATCTCAAGCCGGAACTCCGCCTGCGCGAAAGCGGCATCACCTCGACCGTGGTTCTGTTTGGCGGTGCGCGCATTCCCGAACCGGGCAAACCGGCCTGGGCAGCCAAGAACGAAGTGCAGAAACGCAATCTTGAGGCGGCGTCGAAATATTACGACGAGGCCCGGCGCTTCGCACAATTGGCAGCACAGACCTCAGCGACCAGCGATTTCAAGGAATTCGTCGTGGTGACCGGCGGTGGCCCCGGCGTCATGGAGGCCGGCAATCGCGGCGCCGCCGACATGGGAGCGCCCTCGATCGGTCTCAATATCGTCCTGCCTCACGAGCAGGCACCCAATCTCTATGTGACGCCAGACCTCTCGTTCAATTTCCACTATTTCGCCACGCGGAAAATCCATTTCCTGCTGCGCGCCAAGGTTGTCGCGGTGTTCCCCGGCGGCTTCGGCACCATGGACGAATTCTTCGAGACACTGACGCTGATCCAGACGGGTCGCATGGATAAGGTCCCGGTGCTGCTGTTCGGCAAGGAATTCTGGTCCAAGGTCATCAATCTGGAAGCGCTGGCCGAAGCGGGCACTATCGCGCCGACCGATCCCGATCTCTTCGCCGTCGTCGATGAGGCAGAAGAAGGCTGGGAGATCGTGCGCAAGTTCTACGACCTGCCGAAAATGGGCGAGCCGATCTACAAGGCTGACTGAGCCGGACCGTCTCAGGGGAAACCCAAGGTCAGGTCGGCTCGTTGCCTCCGTTGCGGCTCAGTTGTCGATAAAGACTGATGAGCTTGCGCCGCACCTTTCGCACCTGTTGCAGGGCGGAATAGATGCGGTCAAGATGATGCACCGGCGTCGTTTCCATCCGTCTCAGGATCTCGGCCTTGGCCAGCGATGTCTCGAGCATCTTTTCAAGGAAAACCAGACGCAGGGCCTCGGCATCCTCGGACATCTCTAGTGTCGGGAACGCTGGTAGAAGTTCAGTTCATCAACCGATGCGCAGACCTTGTCTGGTGTTGGCTCCACCCCGTCGAGCATCAGCCGGGTAGCGTAGAGCCGCGCCATCAATCTTTCGGCTGCTTCCTCCACCGATACCTCGCCACGCTGGTGGCGCAGCCAGTATGCGCGGTCTTCGATCTCGAGGGCCATCTTGGCCTCGATCCGGGCGAGAATTTTCCGTCCCTCGTCGTTTGCCATCGCTGTCGGAACCTCCGCTGGCCCCGATAGTAGGACGGATCAGCGACGTGATGAATCCTGCCTCGTGAAATTTTCTGCCAAAACCCGGCACATTCCAGGGGAGGCGAGGCTGTAGTCGCGCCTTTGGGCCCGACTATTGGCGCAATGGGCTGCGGCCGCTCTGGTTGGCGAGGCCGCTGATCGTGGCGCGCAGGGCCGCCGGTTTGACTGGCTTGGCCACCACAGCGATGCCGCGCTCCTCCGCCAGAATACGCACTGCCTGACTGCGATCCGCCGTCACCAATGCGGCCGGCAGATGTCCGCCGACATTGTGTCGGAGCCATTCGATGGCATCGAGCCCCGAGGTCTGGTCGAGGTGATAATCCATCAGCACCAGATCGGGGTACCAACCCTCAAGCAGCCGCTCGCGATCGATCTGCTTGAGCGAGAGCGCGGTGCGGACATCGCACCCCCAATGGGTGAGCAGGCCTTCCATGGCTTCAAGAATGGGCCGCTCATTGTCCACGCAGAGGATGCGCAGGTTAAGCGTACCGAAATCCGTTTCCGTAGGGACCGGTGCCTCGTCGGTGGCTGCCCGCGTATGGCGCACCGAGGGCAGGTAAAGTGAAAAGCGGGAGCCCCGGCCTTCCTTGCTGTCGAGTTCCAAAGTCAGGTCGAGTGCCGTGACCAGGCGCTGGACGATGGAGAGGCCCAACCCAAGCCCCTGCGCCATGCGCGCCCCGCGCTCGAGCCGCGAAAACTCGGCGAAAAGCAGCTTGTGCTGGTCGCGATTGAAGCCGATCCCGGTGTCGATGACGTCGAGGCGCAGCCTGTTGCCACGCCGCCTGATGCCAATCAGGACTTTCCCGCCGACGGGCGTATATTTGATGGCATTGGAGACAAGGTTCTGGACGATGCGGCTGAGCAATTGACGGTCGGCCAGTATGGTCCCGCTGGTGTTGGCCGTGCGCAGCGTGATCGATCGCTCCCTTGCCATCGGAGCAAATTCAACTTCGATTTTTTTGAGGAAGTCCTGCGCCTGCATCGGGGCCGGCGCTGGCTTCAAGGTGCCACTGTCGATGCGGGAGATGTCCAGCAGTGCGGACATGATGTCCTCGACGGCCGTCAGTGAAGCCTCAATGGAATTGGCCAGTTCGGCAAAGGTGGTTGATTTCGCGCGTTCGATCAAAGTCGAGGTGTAAAGACGCGCCGCATTGAGCGGCTGCAGGAGGTCGTGGCTGGCGGCGGCAAGGAATCGGGTCTTGTCGTGGTTGGCCGCGTCCGCCTTGGCGCGCGCCGCTTCGAGCTGGGCGTTGACCTGTGTCAGTGCCTGCGTTCGCTCCTCGACGCGCCGCTCCAGGGTCTGGTTGATCTGTTCAAGAGCCCGCTCTGCTCGAACCCGGGCGCTCACATCGGAAAAACTCACGACAAGGCCGCCATCCGGCAGGCGGCTTGAATGAAACTCGAGGATCTGACCTTCGAGTGCCGAGCGTTGAGTGATGGTCGTGGGGGCGGCTGTCAGCACTTTGATGCGCTCAATGGCAAGACGTGCGGCATCCCCGGGGCCAAGATCACCCCGCTCTGCCATGAACAGTGCGATGTCGAAAAGCGCCGTGCCGGGCCGACGCAGATCGTCCGGGAGCTGCAGCAGGCGGTCATAGCGCTTATTGGAAACAACCAAACGAAGGCCGTTGTCGAATACGGCCACGCCCTGCGGAATGTAGTCCACGGCGACAAGCAGGGCAGAGGCTGGGGCGTCTGGAAGCAGCGGCATGGTCTCGGCGATCTATTTCCTTGGCTCGGTCGGTTATCCGCCGCTGGATAAGCGCGTGCAAGACCGCCTTTAGGCCATTGCATTTCAGCAAAAAGCTCGGCAATCGTTAATCGGGGTTAACCAAAATGTCGCACTATCTGGCGGCGTTGAAAAGGAGAGTGCCACCAATGAGCGGCTTTTTGAAAGAGTTCCGGGACTTTGCAGTCAAGGGCAACATGATCGATCTGGCGATCGGCGTGATCATCGGTGCGGCCTTCGGCGCTATCGTGTCTTCGATCGTCGATGACCTGTTCATGCCGCTGATCGGCATCATTATCGGCGGTATCGATTTCTCGGGCCTCGTGATCCAGGTCGGCGAAGCGCAGGTCAAGATCGGTCTGTTCATCAACGCCGTCGTCAAGTTCACCATCATCGCCTTCGTGCTCTTCCTCGTGGTAAAGGGCATCAACGCCATGAAGCGTCAGGCAGCCGAGGAGCCGGTGGAAACAACGCCGGCGCCGAGCAAGGAAGAAATCCTGCTCACCGAAATTCGCGACGCCCTCCGCGCGCGTCAGTAACGATCTGTCAAAGGCCGGTTTTCGAACCGGCCTTTTTGCTGTTCTAGGAATAGGAATAAGTGCTGTTGACAAACAAAAACAAGGAAAATATACCTATAATTGTAGGTATTATATCTTACGTGAATGTCTGGTCGACGGCACGAACACTTAGGGCAAACTACACTTGCGGACACCTGGGGGCATGGTGCAGCGCGACTTCGCTGTGAAAGGTACTTCGGGCGTTCCCTAACGCGAATAGCAAAGGGAAATCGGATGAGTACGCATTCTTATTACCACGCATATCTCAATCGGGACCGGATGGTGCACATCGTGGATACCGATCCGGCAATCTGCGAAGCCCTCAGCATCCTGTTTCGCCTTGAGGGGTTTCAGACGACCTTCTCCCTAGACGCCGCCCATTTCCTCAATGTGGTCGAGCGGCGGTGGCCTGATGTGGCCATCATCAATATGGCGGTTGGCAGTGATAGCGGCCTGCCGCTGCTGCGGCGGGTCAAGGCGTTGCGGACGGGGGCGCCGGTGGTGATGCTCCCCAACCATCACAATATTGACGCGGCAGTGACCGCGATGAAGCTGGGCGCGACCGATGTCCTTAGTAAGCCCATCGATAGCGAACATCTGCTGTCCGTGGTGCGGGACGCCCTCCGGCGCGACGTCCATGTCGGCGCCATGCAGGGTGGCCACCGTCCGGTCGAAGTGCGGGGTTTCGCCCAACTCACCCCGCGCGAGCGCGAAGTCCTCCAGCTCATCACCAATGGCCAGTCCAACAAGGAGGCCGGTCGCGAACTGGGTATCTCTCCCCGCACGATCGAGGTGCATCGTGCGCGGGTGATGGAGAAGCTCGGCGCCCGGAACACAGCCGACCTCATGCGGATCGTGTTGACGAGCTAACGTCAAGGGGCGCGGCTGATCCTGCGCCGACCAGTGGGCAAACAAAAAGCGCGCCGGAAGATGTCCCGGCGCGCTTTTGATGTCTGGATTTCGAGCTGATCAGCCGCCGAGGTTCGGCAGGGTCAGGTCGCCGGAAGTGAGCTTGTTGGAGGTGATGGCCGCGTTGGCCTTACCGCGGGGAAGCTCAAGGGCGGTCCAGACACTGACCAGGGCGTCGCGAAGCTCATAGATCATGGCTTCGGTGTGCAGCGGCGTCGGCGTGATGCGCAGGCGCTCGGTGCCCTTGGGGACCGTCGGGTAATTGATCGGCTGTATATAGATATTGTGCTTGTCGAGCAGCATGTCGCTGGCCGCCTTGACGGCGCGGGCGTCGCCGACGATGACCGGTACGATATGGGTCGGCGTGTCCATCACGGGCAGACCGGCTTCGGCGAGGATCTTCTTGGTGAGAGCGGCCTGACGCTGGTGGGCAGCACGCTCTTCGCCATTGCCCTTGAGGTGCTCGATGGACGCACGGGCCGCCGCGCAGAGCGCCGGGGGCAGGGAAGTGGTGAAGATGAATTCGGCCGCGTAGGAGCGGACGGCGTCAATGATCGCCTTGTTGGCAGCGATATAGCCGCCCATCACGCCAAAACCCTTGGCCAGCGTGCCTTCGATGACGTCGATGCGTTCCATCAGGTTGTCGCGGTCGGCAATGCCGCCGCCGCGCGGGCCATACATGCCCACAGCGTGCACTTCGTCGATATAGGTCAGCGCGCCGAATTCGTCGGCCAGATCGCAGATCTCGGCGATCGGCGCAATGTCGCCGTCCATGGAATAGACGGATTCAAAGACGATAAGCTTGGGGCGCTTGCGGTCGACCTGGCTGAGGAGTTCGCGCAGGTGGGCGACGTCGTTATGACGGAAAATCTTCTTTTCCATGCCCGACTGACGCACGCCCTGGATCATCGAGGCGTGGTTGAGCTGGTCGGAGAAGATGATGCAGTCGGGCAGGAGGCGCGCGATGGTCGAGATCGCGGCTTCGTTGGAGACAAAGCCCGAGGTGAAAACGAGGGCTGCTTCCTTGCGGTGCAGGTCAGCGAGCGAACGCTCAAGCTCGACCAGCGGGCGGTTGGTGCCCGAAATGTTGCGGGTGCCGCCAGCGCCGACGCCCATCTTGCCGGCGGTTTCCTGCATGGCGCGCACGACCTTTTCGTGCTGGCCCATGCCAAGATAGTCGTTGGAGCACCAGATGTTGATCTCACGGGCATTGTCCGCATCGTCGCGATACAATGCCTTGGGGAAGTTTCCGGCAATCCGTTCGATGTCGGCGAAAACGCGATAGCGCTTCTCTGCCCGCAGTGTGTCCACTGCTTCTTCGAAGATTCCGCGATAGTCCATGGGGCCGTTCCTTAGTGCGCGCGTCGGGATCGCCGAGGCTTTTCCATGCGCCATAGTCCTCAACTAATACTCGACCCGCGACTTTTACATATGTCAATTCGACGCGTACTGACGGCCCTAAGTCCTTGGTGAGCATGGACCGAGGCTGCGAATATGAGAGTCATTCTAAGGTAACTCGCCCTGCCTGCCAATGATTTTGCGGCCCGGCCTTCACAAGTGTGACCCGGCTGCCGCACCGCCAATTTCCGGTTAACCTGCTGAACGACAATGTGTTGATAGACTGCCAATACTGCGCTTACATCTTGGTGCGGTAGTTCGAGGGGTTGGGGGATCGCTAGTTGAAGAGTTTTTCATCTACCAGTTTTGCTGGTCAGCATGCGGATGCGATGGCTCTTGCAAGAGCTGCGGTTGCCAAGAACCCTCAGGCACTGTTTACGGACTTTCAGTGGTTCCTCTACGAAGGCCGTGACACGGTCTTCTTTACGGCCTTTTCCACCCAGACCTATGATCAGGACAGCCTGGGCAACATGGTGGCCGAGATGGTGGCTCTCGCGCCCCAACTGACACATGGTTTTAACGGCGCCCAGCCAGGTGAGCCCTTCCCCAAGCACATTCTCGATGCGATTACCTCGGTGGAAATCGTCGATGAGTTTGATGGCTATCCGGACAAGTGGCTGAGCAGATCCAGCGACATCTTTGATCGCAAGGACTTGCCGCTTTTCCGCGTCATGGCCGCGGTGCGCCGGGATGGACCCGATGCCCAGGGACGTGCATCGGTCTTGCAGGTCCGCTCGAGCCACGCGCTCCTCGAAGGGTCAGACTCGGCCCTGCTGACGCGCTCGGCCTCCGCTGGGCACGGCATTCAGTCCGACAAGTCAAACAAACTGCCCTTTGGCGACCGCTTCAAGCTGGCGGCCAAGGGCTGGATGACGACCTTCATCTATCTGGTCATGGCCAATATTCTGGCGCCCCGTGAAAAGCCGTGGGGCTTCCGGACGCTGGCGCTGGAGCGCCATCGCCTCCGGCGCCTCGCCAACAAGCTCGGCGTGCGACAGCGTTCGCTGATGTTCGCGCTGGTTACCCATGCCCTCAACGGCGAGGGTGCCGAAAAGCATTTGAGCAAGAAGGTGATCGGCGCCGCCTATACGATGCTGGACACCAAACGGAACAGCGCAGACGACGATTTCTTCCGCGTGCGCGCGCTTGAAGCCAAGTTCAAGGTGATGGACGATTTCGTGGAATATGTCCGCGCGGTCGACAATACCGTGGCCGGGATTGAGCAGAAGGACATCACGTCCTTCCAGGTCGTGATCAACGCCATGTTCAAGTCCATGCGGACGCTGAACCGGCTGATCCCTGCATTGCCGAACAAGCGCTTCTGGCGCTTTAATGGCGGTATGGACATCGTGCTGACGCTCGTGCCGCCGCACCGCACCTATGGGCCGATGACCCATGGCATGATTGAGCCGCTTTACTGCGGCGCCTGGCACACCGAGGTCAATATCTGCACCTTCTGCCCCGGTCGGAAATATGTGACGCTCAATTTCTCCATGGAGCAGCGCCACATTGCCAATGTCGACAAGGTCGAGGCCTTGCTGGACGAGATCGAGCGGCGCGACGTCACTCCCCATGTGATGATGCCATCGGTTGAAAAGCTGCGCTAAAGCTCGCGTCGCAGGACGAACATGAAGGGGGCCTCGTGCCCCCGCAGGTCCATGGCACCCGCAATCGTGTCCTCATCGACAGCTCGGAACGCGTCAATGATGGGCAGGGCGTCATATATCATCGCCGCTGAAACCACGCCGCGAAACACCGTCATCCGGAGGCGCGCCTTCGGTTGTGTGGTTCCCGCAATGAGCGCGGCAGCGCGCAGGAGATTGGGGCTGACAATCCGATGGCTAAAGCCAAGTCCCCGGGTCAGGAGGCTCATGGGGATCCATGCCGGATCGATGGCAAATACGCCGCCACCGCGGCGGGAGAACAGCAGCGGATGGGCGCCGTCAGGGCCGTCGAAACGCTTGCCATACCAGCCCGCCTTGCTCAGCAGGCCGTCGAGCGGATGGCCGGTGGGAATTTCCGAGCCGCGCCAGCGTCCGAACATCTGCTCCACGGCCACTGGCGGCAAGGCATCATACAATGAAAGCGCCGCGGCGCTGGTGGTGCCGCGCTCAAGTTCGGCCAGCCGGGTTGCGAATGGCTTTTCTTGTGCTGTCATCTCGATATGGTGCCTTTGTTGGTCTGCCGCAGCTCACTGCTGGGCCGGATTTGCCAGCCGCGTGACCAACCCTAGTCTAAACCAGTCGGAGATAGCCATTGACCGAATTCGCCTCTTATCCAAGCCTGCGTGAGCGTGCCGTCGTCATATCGGGCGGCGCAACCGGCATCGGCGAGGCACTGGTCCGCCATTTCGCGGCGCAGGGCGCCAAAGTCGGGTTTGTCGATATCGCCGAAGAAGCGGGCGTGGCGCTGGCCAATGAACTAACCGCAGCAGGGCAGGTGGCGCGGTTCACGCCCTGCAACGTGACCGACATAGAGGCCTATCAGGCCGCGATAGCCGGCTTTGCCGAGGATCATGGCGACGCTCTTGTGCTGGTCAACAACGCGGCCCATGACCAGCGGCACGACTGGTCCGAAGTCACCTCCGACTATTGGGACGCCGCCATGGCGGTCAATCTCAAGCACTTCTTCTTTGCGGCCCAGGCCGTCGCGCCGGGTATGGCCAAGGCGGGTGGCGGCTCGATCATCAATTTTGGCTCGATAAGCTGGATGATCATGACGCCGTCGATTCCGATCTATGAGACGGCCAAGGCAGCGGTCCACGGTTTGACGCGCTCCATGGCGCGCGAACTGGGGCAATCTGGCATTCGCGTCAATTCACTCGTACCAGGCGCCGTGATCACCCAGCGGCAACTGGATCTCTGGATCACCCCGGAATCGCTTGTTGCCATCGCCGAAAGTCAGGCGCTGCCGGGCAGGGTGATGCCGGCGGACTGCGCACGCATGGCGCTTTTCCTCGCCGCAGATGATAGCGCCATGATCTCTGGGCAGCATTTTCTGGTCGACGGTGGCTGGGCGAACACGTGAGCCGTTCATCCCCCGTTCAGGCTCTTTCCGTCACCACGCTCCTGCCTTATTGAGTAGGCACCTACACTGCCACTCATCACGAATCCTTTAGGGGGATAGCAATGAAGTCGAAGGTTCTCGTGGCTCTGGCCGCGACGCTGGCGCTGAGTGCCTGCACCACCACCAATCCCTATACCGGCCAGTCCCAGCTGTCGAACACAGCGGGCGGCGGCCTGCTTGGTGCCGGCGGCGGCGCTGTCGCAGGCGCGATTGTCGGTGCAGCGGTTGGCGGTGATCCGCGCGTGGGCGCTCTGATCGGCGCCGGCGTCGGTGGCCTCACCGGTGCTGCCATTGGCAACTACATGGATCAGCAGGAAGCCGAACTGCGCGCCCAGCTGCAGGGTACCGGCGTGTCGGTGACCCGCGTTGGCGACCAGATCATCCTCAACATGCCGTCCAACATCACCTTCGCCACCGACCAGTCGACCGTGCAGCCGCAGTTCAACCAGACGCTGGTCTCCGTTGGTCTCGTGCTCAAGAAGTTCGACAAGACGATTGTCGACGTTTACGGCCACACCGACTCGACCGGCTCGAACGAGCACAACCTGGCGCTCAGCCAGCGTCGCGCTGTCTCTGTTGCGACCATTCTGGCCAATCAGGGCATTGACCAGCGTCGCTTCTATATCGAGGGCAAGGGCTCCTCGAGCCCGATCGCGACCAATGCCACCGAGCAGGGCCGTGCCCAGAACCGTCGCGTCGAAATCCAGCTCTCGCCGATCCGCGGCTGAGAGAGCTTTCGCAAAACAAAAAAACGCGGCCTTTCGGGGCCGCGTTTTTTATTGCGTCGGGGGCAGGGCCGGGGTTTCGACCACCGGCGCCGAGGTTGGCGTACCCGGCTGCATGTCGGTGCCCGGGGCACCCGAGAACATCTGCATCACCAGCAGCAGGGCGACAATGATGGCAAGGGCAATGAGCCCATAGAGCCACCAATTGGTCGGGCCAGCGCCGCCAACCGAAGCCTCATGCTCACCGGCGACCTTGATGCCGGAGTCATCCGGAACATCGATCCGGGAACCCTTCTCATCCACGAGGAAGTCGACCTTCGCCAGCTCCGGGGAATGCGTGTCCTTGGTTTCGGCCATCAATAATCTCCCTTGAATACGGTTTCCGTGCCGACGCCATTGGCAACGCCTTCACGGACATGGGCGATCGCCTCATCGATCTCCTGCGGATCGAACGCTACCGGATCGCCCTCTGTCTGCGCGCCACTCGCCTCGGCCTTGATCTGATTGAGGAGCTCAAGCTTTTCGCGCGCGGTGAAAAGCGTGTGCTGCGCGATTGTCATTGGATGGAGCTGATCCTGCCCGCCCAGACGCTGTTTGAGAGTGTCAAAGACCATGGCTGTCTCCTTTCCCAGTGCGGGTGAACGTATCTTCAATCCCAATGCGAGCGGGCGCCGGGCGGTTCCGTCGACCGACTTTGGTGACAGGTGCGATCACGAATATCTCAAGTGCGAAACCCCAGCCGGATGAGCGCGTTGGTCTGGCACAACCCCCAATTCAGGAGGACGAAAATGGCTTACGATGACGCACGAGTGGCAACCGCCGACCTCAAGGAAACCCATGACCTCATCGCTTCCGACAAGGTAGAGGGCACAAGGGTTTTCGATCCATCGGGACGGGACATCGGCGCTATTGAGCGCATCCTCGTCGAAAAGCGCAGCGGCAAGGTTTCCTACGCCGTGCTGAGCTTTGGCGGCTTCCTCGGCATCGGCACGGATCACTATCCGCTGCCCTGGTCCAAGCTGAATTATGACACGCAGCTGGGTGGCTACCGGGTGGATATCACCAAGGAGCAGCTAGAAGGCGCGCCGCACTATGATCGCGAAAGCGACGATTACTGGACCGAAGAAAACGGCCGTCGCGTCCACGACTATTATGGCGTGACCCCTTACTGGATCTGATCCAGCAACGGTTTTTCATGACCTGAATATTGCCACCGGCGTCCCCTGGACGCCGGTTTTTTACGCCGGCCCGGCGCCGCGTGCGTTCACATAAAGCGCGTAGAGAGACTGCGTGGCCGTGATGAAGAGCCGGTTCCGTCGTTGTCCACCAAAGGTCAGATTGGACACCACTTGCGGGACGCGGATGCGCCCGGTGAGCGATCCCTGCGGGTCAAAGACATGCACGGCCGGGCCGCCGGATGTCCACACCCAGCCGTCGCTGTCAACGCGGAAACCGTCCGGCACCCCATAATCGAGAACCGCAAATTCGCGTCCATTGACGAGGCGCC
>JAAZLP010000008.1 GCA_012799265.1 Phyllobacteriaceae bacterium
GAGGTCGTTGCCAACAGCAGCGGCGGTTACCTCTATCTTGGCCGTACCTTCAAATCGCTCAGCGCCATCGCCAGAGAAATCACTGGCACAAGGTGGTCCGGCCCGGCCTTCTTCGGCCTCACGCGGGAGAGCGATCATGGCCAGGCTTGACACGGTGCCGTCCCAGGGGCGGCGCTCGAAACTGCGTTGCGCCGTCTATACGCGCAAATCGAGCGAAGAAGGTCTGGAGCAGAGCTTCAATTCGCTGCACGCCCAGCGAGACGCCTGCGAAGCTTTCGTCGCCAGCCAGCTTCACGAAGGGTGGCGTCTACTGCCGGCGGCATATGATGATGGCGGCCTTTCGGGTGGCTCGATGGAGCGCCCTGCCCTCAAGCGCCTGCTTGAGGATGTGCGCAGCGGGCTTGTCGACATTGTGGTGGTGTACAAGGTCGACCGGTTGACCCGCTCGCTCGCCGATTTCGCCAAGCTCACAGAACTGTTCGACGCGCATGGCACTTCCTTCGTCTCCGTTACGCAGGCCTTCAACACCTCGACCTCGATGGGGCGGTTGACACTCAACGTCCTGCTGTCCTTCGCCCAGTTCGAGCGCGAGGTGGCGGGGGAACGCATCCGGGACAAAATCGCCCTGTCCAAGCGGCGGGGCATGTGGATGGGTGGCCTGCCGCCGCTCGGCTATGACGGTGTTGACCGCAAACTCGTCATCAACGAGGCCGAGGCCGCAACCGTAAATCTGATTTTCCGCTGCTATTTAGAGATAGGCTCAATCGCCACCCTGAAGCTCTCTCTCGATGCCGACGGGATCGTGTCCAAACGCCGCCGCTTCAGCGATGGCAGGGAGATGGGTGGCACGAGCCTAAGCCGGGGCGCGCTCTACCAGATCCTGCGCAACCGCTTGTACCGTGGCGAGATCGAGCATCGCGGGGAGGTTCATCAGGGCGAACATAAGGCCATTATCTCCGAAAAACTGTGGAATGATGTCCAGGCAAGACTCGCGAACCAGAGCCACCGGCCGCGAGGATCCAGATCTCGCGCCGCCTCAGCACCCCTGGCGGGGCTGCTATACGATTCCTATGGCAACAGGATGAGCCCGACCCATGCGATCAAATCCGGGCGGCGCTACTACTACTATACATCGGCTCCGCTCGTTCGCGGCGCCGCCGACGGCAAGGGCATCCGCGTGCCAGCGGCGGATCTCGAGCAGATGGTCGTCACCAGCATCGCTGATCACCTCGCCGATCCGCAATGGTTGGCGGAAATCGCGGGAGCCACTGAGCTTCCCCAGCTCACCCTCATCATCAGCTCGGCACAGCTTTTATCCCGGTCGATCGGAGAAATGTCCGAGCTAAAATGGCAGCTCAAGACGTGTCAGCAGTTCATTGAGCGGATCGAGATCGGGCAGAACAGTGTAACCCTGGCGATCAATCGTGCGGCACTGGCTGAGGCGCTGGAGAGCGCAGAACCAGACTGCATCGTGAGCATCGCCGACGGAGAAGAGCCGATCGAGGTCGATGTCCCCATCCGGTTGCAGCGTTCGGGCAAGCAGGTCCGGCTCATCCTCGGCGAGGTCAGCAGCAGGACGAGATCACCCGATGCGACCCTCGTGCAACTTGTCCGCGACGGCCACCGCTGGTTTGACGATCTGCACACTGGGAAAGCTGCCACCATCGCGGCCATTGCCAAACGGGATCGGCAGCAGGTCTCCCATGTCAGCCGCAACCTGTCCCTTGCCTTCCTGGCTCCAGACATCACCGAGATGATTCTGACCGGTCGACAGCCCATCACGTTGACGCCCGAGCGATTGAAGGCCGCGCGCCCGCTGCCTCTGGACTGGAACCATCAACGCACGCTCTTGCTCGACTGAAACGTCACCCAGCAATCCTGATGATCCCCCTGGTTTCCGGCCAGGGGCATCCTCGTTTAGACGCCCCGATGTCAGCCGCCGAACTTGCTCCGGGCATAACCGGATCATACCGCGAGCATGTCGGGAATTTGGCTGACGGAGAAAAGACAGCGACGATCGCGCTGAATCCGACCGAACGGGGCTGGGAGAAGCCGCTACCAGCGGCGGGATTGCCGCTAACCTACGGAAACCACGGAGCTTCCCGCGCAGCATTCGCATGTCGGGGAAATGGAGGAGACTGCTTGGCTGGGGTGCTAGGATTCGAACCTAGGAATGCCGGTACCAAAAACCGGTGCCTTACCACTTGGCGACACCCCAACTGGCGCGGTTCCTACACGGTTTGCCGGTGCTTCGCAACACGATGTACACAGACGATAAAAGGTTGTTTGAGGCGCTTGAACACCGCAGGAACCGCAGCTATAAAGCCGCCACATCGCGACGCGGCGCGGATCAAAATCCCACGCCAATCCCGAAAGTTGCGACCTGACGGAGTATAGCGCAGCCTGGTAGCGCACCTGCTTCGGGAGCAGGGGGTCGCGTGTTCGAATCACGCTACTCCGACCAATCAACCCCGGCGTCTCAGGACGTCGGGGTTTTTTACACCGACAGGGTTACCGACAGAGTTAGGATGCCCGGAGTCGCCGGTTAGTCGGTTTCAGCTACCCTCTTCTTCCGGCCCATGCTTGCCGCTGCACTTGCCAGGTGGTCCGGATGATGGTGCCCATAGACCTCTATCAGCACCTTACTACTCATGCCGAAATAGCCTGACGCTTCCCACAGAGGGACATCGTTCTGCATCGCCCAGGTCACACCGGTATGGCGAAGAGCGTGGGGGATCACCTCTGCATCCAGACCACATTCTGAGACGAGCGCGCGGAATGCCTTGCTGATGTTGTCGACCTTTCTGTGATTGAATTCCACAGCGAAGGTCTGACCGGCACGGCGCCAGCGGCACCCAATTTCATTGAGCGTCACGATAGTCCCGAAGATTTCTTCGAAGGCCCGCGCAGCAGTGGCACCCACCCATTGTTCGACTGCGAGTTGAAGCAGACGTCTTGGATCGGTGTCTAGCGCCTTTGCCAGTGCAGGCACACGATCGATCGGTAAACGCGTGCCGCCGGATTTGATGATCGACAACATATTCACGTTCACGAAACCCGCTTCGCTGGCGATATCTCCCTGGCTTTTGATCGAGCGCAGTTCAAGAATGCGCTTGGTGAGAAATTGAGTGAGACGGGTATTTGCATAGGGCTTGTTGATCGGCACTAGATGTGTCCTGTCGAGTTAGAAGTTGTCTTCGCTTTGATTTATAGCGATGAGCTCGACGGGACTGAGCGGCAGGAAAGCAGCATGAGATCAAGCTATGATAACTCGACGTCGTCGCTCCCGTTCGGGAACAAAATACCTATCTAACTCTTAATGCTCCCGAACGGGTGCAAGACGATTGTTCTCCAACAC
>JAAZLP010000118.1 GCA_012799265.1 Phyllobacteriaceae bacterium
ACCCAGCCATTCCCGCCCCGGCGGGGATGGCGCTGCCAGCCCTAATTAGCCGAGCATGGCGCCGAGACGTTTACCGGCGTCAAGGAAGGGTTTGGGATCAAGGGCTTGATCGCCCTTTCTTACTTCAAAATGCAGATGCGGCCCCGTCGAACGACCGGTCGATCCGACCTTGGCGATGGGTGTGCCTGTCGTCACCTTCTGCCCCTCTCGTGCCAGTTGGGCGCTGAGATGGGCGTAGCGGGTGAGGAGGCCGTTGGGGTGACGCACTTCCACCACTTTGCCATAGCCGGACTTTTCGCCGGAAAAGCTCACGACGCCATCACCGGCGCTATAGACAACCGTGCCGGTGGCGGCGGCGAAGTCGAGGCCGGAATGGAAAGCGCGGCCACCGGTGAAGGGGTCCTTGCGGTTGCCATAGGTGGAGCTCTGGCGGAAATTGCCCGAGATGGGCATGTGAACCGGAGTGGCGCTGATGCCGGCGCGGGCGGCCTTGTAGCGGAGCAGGGCCTCCATCACCGCATTGGCATCATCGATCATCGGTGAACCATCGGCGCCGCTGGCTTCAATGAGCGGACCGCCCATGCCGGTAAGGCCATCCTGCGGCAGGTCGAGCTGAATGCCGAGCCTGCCAAGTTCGGAGACAATACCGGCGGTGCGGGTGTTGGCAGCGACGGCAATGCCGGTCATGGCCTGCTGGGTTTCGGCCATCATGATGCTGACAACTTCGGCCGTGGCGGCGACGTCTGGATTGCCCGAGGGCGTGGTGATAACGGCAAGCTCGGTCGGTTCGCTCAGCGACATCTCTGCGGCGGCGATGCCAAGCTGGTCGGCCTTGTCGACCAGGGCGCGGACCAGTTGATGCTGCTCCAACAGGACTTCCTGTTGCTGGGTGAGCTCGTGCAATTGCAGATTGATGTCGCCAGCCTGGGCATAGCTGCGCGAATGGAGGCGGTCGATCTCGACGCGCATCTGCGACAGGCGGTCCTCGTAGGCGGCGACGATGAGATCATTCTGGCCGCTCATCAGCCGGGCTATGTCCGGCGCCATGAGGAAGGCCGTCACGGTGGCAGCATTGCTGGCGAGCAGCAGAGCGAACATGCCATAGAAGAGACCGGGATGGATGCCCTTGCGCGCAGGCGGCTGGTCGCGGTGGTCCCGAGTTCCAAAGCTGGCTGACAAACGCACGCAACGCCCCCGCACTCACGAATGTGGTTAGCAAAGTATGGCTGCGCTTGGTTAAAAAAGCTGAAAGCGAATAGCTCGTTCGGTTTAGGCGGCGGGGAACTCGCCCAGGGCGGCCAGCGCCTTTTCGGCATGACCCTTGATGCGCGTTGCGCGCATGATCCGCGCAATCTTGCCTTCGGGATCAATGATGAAGCTCGTGCGAATCAGGCCCATGAACTCGCGGCCATAGAGTTTCTTGAGCTGCCAGAGGCCGAAGGATTCGATGACTTTGCGCTCGGGATCAGCAGCAAGCTGCACCTTGAGGCCATATTTGGCCCGGAATTTCACATGGCTCTGGAGGTCATCGGGGGAGATGCCATAGACGGCGGCGCCCAACTCAGCGAACCGCTCAAGTCGCTCTGAGAATTCGATATTTTCGTCCACGCAGCCGCCTGAGTCATCCTGCGGATAGAAATAGAGAACAGCGTAGCGGCCCTTCAGGTCAGCCTTCGAGACGGTTGTTCCATCGTCCAGATGGAGGGTGAAATCGGGGGCGGCATCGCCCGGCTTGAGATCAGTCATGCATATGGTCCTTTGAGCAGATCAATAGAGGGTGTCGGTGCCTCAATCCAGCCGGTATCATCGCCCAAGGAACCGCCTCACGCGGTTTGATTCTGCGAGGGCAGGATAGGTTGATCTCTGGGTGTGGCAGTAGGTGAACGAAGCGTCAGGCTCCACAAATGCTGAGTCCTTGCCCCGGCCTGCGCCAGCGCGTCGGCGACCGATGCGTCGTGCCGCCAAGATAGCTGTCTGGGCTCTTGGCCTGCCATGCGCCTTGCTGGTCGTCCTCTATTTCGTTCTGCTGATCACCCCCATTCGGCTCCCCTTTACCGGGCCGGCCATCCGCAGCTTCGTCCAGACAATGATCCCGCCCTCGTCGGAGCTGACGCTCGGCGATATGGCGCTGGCGCTCGAAGATGGCGTGTGGCCTGTCATTCGCTTCTCGCCTGTCGAATTCCGGGATCGCAAGTCGGGCGCCTATATCGCCATTGAGGCGCTGGAAGTGGGCTTTTCGCCCTCTAGGGCTTTGTTTGGTCAGCCGGGCACCACCGTCACCATCGCCGGGCCACGTGTGCAGATCGTGCAGGATCTGTACGGGCCGCGTCCGTCGCGGTTCGAGGTGGTGCAGAGCGACAGCGGCGCCCATTACACGATCCGTGTGCTTGAGGGCGAAGATGCCTTCGCGCCGGTTCAGATTTCGTCTGCCGGTATCGCCACCCCCGATGGCGAAGCCTTGCCGATGCGGTCGGACAATGACTGGCTCGTGTTCAATCTCGAGGCGTCGGAAGCCGGTCTCGCCGCCGTGGTTGAACAGGTCGATCTGGGGCGTTTTTCAAGGCTCGTGGTCCGCGACGGCGTGGTCGACATGACCGATCCCCTTTATGGGCTCTATCGCCAGTTTCAGGAGGTGAGCCTCGAACTTGAGCCACAGCCCGACGGTGTCGGGACAGTGGGCGAGTTCGCGGCGCGCATTGGCGAGCGGCGGGTCTATGGAGAGCTGGCGCGCACGATCGAGGATGATGGCACGCGCCGGCTGAGGGCCGATATTACCAATCTCGATTTTTCCGCGCTCGTTCCGATGATGGATGATCGGGACAGCCTTGCCGCCATGCCGGGCGCTGGCGCCGTGTCAATGGATGTCGCCTTCACCAAGGACGAAGGCAAGTTGGTCGGCGGCGATCTGAAGATCGATCTCACCGGGATGGACCTGCGGCTGGGGACGGACCTTTTTCCTGTCGCCACCAGCATTCTCAACGTTTCCTGGGACCCAAAGAGCGGCCAGTTTGCGCTCGATGAAGGCACGCTCCAGATCGGCAACAGCACGGCGACGATCTCCGGCGTGTTCGCCATGGGCCTCGACCCGAAATATGGGCCGACCATCGGTATTTCGATGCTGGCTCGCAATGTGTCGATCAATCCCTATGATCTGGAAGCGCCGGCGGAGCCCTTTGAGACGGTGGAGTTCACCGGCTGGTCTGCGCCGCTCTACGGCGCTCTAGGCATTGATCGCCTGGTCGCGCGGCGAGGCGATGCCAGCGTGGCAACAGCCGGTCGCATCGACATGCTGCGTGATGGCATAGGCCTCGATATGACTGTCGCGGGGCAGGGGATTACGGCGGACGATTTCAAGCGGCTCTGGCCCTATATCATGGGCGGGGAAAGTCGCGACTGGATGGTTGCCAATGTGACCCAGGGGACAGTCAAGAGCGCCAATATGCGCTTCACGTTCCCGGTCGGCACCATGAACATGCTTGAGGGCAGTGACGAACCACTGCCGCCGGACAGCATGGATATCGACATTGTCGGCGAGAATGTCGCCATCAGACCCACCGAGGCCATGCCGCCGATCCTGATCGATGGCGAGACGCGGATTTCCTATGATGGCGATTTTTCTGTCGCGGGCGGCGGCGGCACGATCGATACCGCACGGGGCCCCATAAAGGTCACCAATCCGGCTTTGATCATGGACAATTCGGTGCCGACTGAGCCCCTGATCGAAATTTCAGGCGACCTTTCGGCGTCCATTCCAGCGTTGATTGCGCTGCTCGAGGAGCAGCAGCCTGAGGCCCTGGACGGTGTTGAACTGCCCATTGATATCGAGAGCCTCACCGGCACCCTCGATGTGGGGCTGGTGGCAACCATAGGCCTTGCGGACGAAGCCGCCGGGCGCCCGATGAGCATTGACTACGTCGCCAATGGCAATGTGACCGATTTCGGCAGTTCCGAGCCGATCCAGGGCTACAGCTTCGGCAACGGGCAACTGGCCTTTTCGGCTAACCAGGAAGGTTATCAACTCGGCGGGACGGCCGAGATACAGGGTATCAAGGCCGATATCTCCGTTGAAGGCACGCCTGAGACGGCCCCGGTCCTCCGTCTGGGAACCACTGTCGCGGCACGGGATCTTGCCGCCATGGGGTTCGATGTGTCGGAATTCCTCACCGGCTCGGTACAGGTCGTGGGGCAGCCGCTCGAAGATGGCCGCATCGAGGTTGCAATCGACCTCGCCAATGCTGGGCTCAACATCAAGGATGTCGGGATCACCAAGGCCGCAGGCACGGCGGGGGCGCTGACGGCCAAAATCCGCATGGCAGGCGAGACGACGCATGTTGAAGATATTGCGCTCGCCTTTGGCACGGTGCGCCTCAATGGCAGGATCGAGTTCCACAGCACGAAGGGCCTCGTCAGCGCGAACTTTGACACCTTTGCGCTGAGTTCAGGCGACAGCGCGAGCGTTGCACTAACCCCCATCGATGGCGGCTATTCGGCGCGCATCAGGGGAAGGCAGCTTGATCTCAAGCCAGTGCTGGGACGGTTCTTCAGCCTCGAAGGCGGTAGTGGCGGGGTGGAGACAACCCAGTTCGATCAGTCCATCGCGCTGGATGTCGAACTGGACCGCGCCGTCGGCTACTACGCGACTACAGCATTTAATCTCGACCTCGACCTGCTGCTGCGTGGTGGGGACATGCGGCGTGTCAGTCTTTCCGCGCAGTTCAGCGAAGGCAATGCCATCTCCATCACGACCAACCCGGCGCCGAATGGCAGGTCGCTGGCGGTGGCATTCAATGATGCCGGGACGATCCTGCGCCTCCTGGGCATCTATTCGCAGCTGGCGGGTGGCTCCGGCAGCCTCTTGATGACGACCGACACCAGGCAGGATGTCGAGACCGGCAACCTCGTCATGCGGAACTTCTCCATCGTCGATGAGGCCAATGTCATCCAGGTGCTCGGCAATCATTCCGATTCCCGCGCCGCCATTGCCGCCGGCAATCGCCTCGACTTTGACGCGGCGGAGCTGACCTTCCTGAGGCGCAGCGATCGGGTGGAAGTGACCAATGCCGTACTGGCCGGGGATATGGTCGGCGGTACGTTGCGCGGCTTTATCTATACCGATAGTGGCCAATATGACCTGACGGGGACGTATGTGCCGCTGTTTGGGCTGAACAACGCGTTCCAGCAGATCCCGCTGCTTGGCCCCTTGCTCGGTGGGCGCAGTGGGGAGGGTCTCGTGGGCGTGACCTTTGCAGTGCGTGGTCCGTTGAGCCAGCCGCAGTTCCTGGTCAATCCCCTCTCGATCCTGGCACCAGGATTCCTGCGTGAGCTCTTCGAGTTCCGGGCGCGCGAGCAACCGGCTCAATAAAAGAAAGGGCGCCGCGAGGGCGCCCTTTTCATTTCTGACTGTCGTCGGTCTTAGACCGGCTTGATCAGCGCGTGCTTCTTCTTGCCAACGGAGAGCTTGATAACCCCTTCTTCGAGGACCGCGTCGGGGCCAAGGGTGAGCTTGTCATCGCTGACGACAGCATCGTTGACGCGCACGGCACCAGATGTGACGTGGCGACGCGCTTCGCTGTTGGACGTGGCGAGGCCAGCCTTCACAAGTGCATTGAGCACGCCCAGACCAGTCGCCAGCTCGGCGCTGGGGATTTCGGTTGTCGGCAGGGACAGGTCGAGCTTGCCGGTTTCGAAAGTGGCGCGCGCAGTTTCCGCCGCTTCTTCAGCGGCGGCACGGCTGTGCACCATGGCGGTGACTTCGGTGGCGAGGCGCTTTTTCGCTTCGTTGATGTCGCCGGCACAGATGCGGGCGATTTCATCGAGCGGCAGCACGGTGAAGAGCTTCATGAAGCGTTCCACGTCAGCGTCTTCAGTGTTCCGCCAGTACTGCCAGAAGTCATAGACACTCATCATATCGGCATTGAGCCACATGGCGCCGCCGAGCGACTTGCCCATCTTCTGGCCGGAGGCAGTCGTCAGCAGCGGCGATGTCAGGGCATAGAACTGCTTGCCGAGCATGCGGTGGCCGAGGTCGATGCCGTTGACGATATTGCCCCACTGATCCGAACCGCCCATTTGCAGCACGCAATCGTAGCGCTTGTTCAACTCCAC
>JAAZLP010000119.1 GCA_012799265.1 Phyllobacteriaceae bacterium
CTTGACGTCTGCGGAGGCGCTGGCAGCGCTCTGGGCCAGGCGTCGCACTTCCACGGCCACCACCGCGAAGCCCTTGCCCGCATCACCTGCGCGCGCCGCTTCCACTGACGCATTCAAGGCGAGCAGGTTGGTTTGGAAGGCGATGTCGTCGATGAGGCCGATGATGTTGGAGATCTTGGCCGAGGAGGCGGTGATGCGCTCCATGGCCGAATTGGCCTCGGCCATCACCTTGCCGCCTTCCTCGGCGGCGACGGTGACCTCGCCGGCATTGGTCGAGGCGTTGCGGGCACGCTCGGCATTGGCCAGCACGGTTGCGGCCAGTTGCTCCATGGCCGCCGAGGTCTCCTCGATGGTTGCCGCCTGCTTGGTGGTGCGTTCGGAAAGATCATTGGCGCCGGAAAGGATTTCTCCGGTCGCAGCCTTGAGCGTGCCCGACGTCGCGCGCAACTGCCCGACAATATCGACTAGCTTTTCCGCCACCGCATTGGT
This sequence comes from Phyllobacteriaceae bacterium, assembly GCA_012799265.1. GTDB lineage: Bacteria > Pseudomonadota > Alphaproteobacteria > Rhizobiales > Devosiaceae > Devosia. The sequence continues at coordinate 490 of JAAZLP010000119.1, forward strand.
ATCGGCCTTGAGGCGCGCAAAGGAGCCCTGATATTCGCCCCGCATGCGCTGGGAGAGATCGGTATTGGCCAGCGCGGACAGCACCGTGCCGGTTTCGCTGACGCCCCGATTGACCGTGGTCACCAGTTCATTAACCGAGCGGGCCAGCGCATTGAGTTCGTCATCCGGGAATTCGGCTTCAACGCGCTTGGTGAAATCCCCCGCAATGGCGGCATCTACCACCTGACCAAAGGAACGCTGCAGATCCTGCATCATGGCGCTGCGCTCGGCCTGCGTCGCGATGATGCGCGCCGCTTCCGCCTCGGTCATCTCGTTGACCTTGAGCGCGTTCTCACGGAACACTTCAACGGTTCGGGCCATGGCGCCGATCTCGTCATGCCGGTTGCCGCCGTCCACCTCGACCGAGAGATCGCCCTCGGCCAGAGATTCCATCGTATGGGTGAGGCGCGTGATCGGTCGCGTAATGGTGCGCGAGAAAAGCCAACCCACAAGGGCGGCCAGTGCGAGCAGGAGACCACCCACGAGGAAGGTCATGTTCCGCATCTCGTTGACCGGCGCATAGGCCTCTTCTTCCGGCTGCACGGCAACCACGGCCCAGGTGACGTCGCCGATGGTAACCGGCTGCGCCCTGACCACCATGCGCGCGTCGCGATAATCGGTGCTGATACCTTCCCCGGCCTCGCCGGCCAGCGCCATGCTGATGACATCGCTGGTAATCGCGGTCGCCAGGACGTCTTCTGCTTCCGTGCGCGGGCTCTCCGTGCGCAGAAGCCCATCGGCACCCACGACAACCACTTCGCCGCTCAACCCCATGCCGGAGAGACCGGATACCTTGGCGCTGAGACCGTCGGGGGGTACCGCCAGGACCATGACGCCGGTATTGACCTCCTTGTCATAGACCGGCATGGCGATAAAGCTCTGCGCCTCTGCCGCAGGCGCATAATTGGTGAAGTCGACAAAGGCCGCTTCGCCATCGGCCAGCATCATCGCCGCAGCGAAAGCCTGTCCGAGACCGGAGCTCGCGGCAGCGTCGTCACTGACGACATTGCTGGCAAAGTCCATGTTCTTTGCCACCGAATAGACCACATCACCGGCGGCGCTGATCAGCAGCACGTCACCATAGCCGCGCTCCTGCATCAGGGTGCGGAAACCCGGGTGGAAACGCTTGTGCACCGGATCATAGGTCGCGCCCTTGGTGCCGACGCTGTCGACGGAAGACCTGTCTCCGGGACTGGGATTTTCGGAGACATAGGCGGTCTGCAATTGCAGCGATGCGCGTTCGGCCAGGCCCATGCGCAGCTCATCGAGCGCGCGGGTCAGGTTCTTCATCGCCGTTACCGTGTCCGACCGCTGCACGAAGAGGCGCAGATCGACCTCGGCACTGGAATAGTAATCGGTCACCAGCGCACTGGCGGTCGCGAGCGAGGCCTGCATCGACTGATCGCGCTGCTGCTGAACCGTCGAGAGACCAATCATATAGCTGGCAATGCCGACCCCGGCGCTCACCAGCAGGGCTGACCCTACCAGCGCCAGCGGCAATTTCTGGGCGAGCTTGAGCTTCGGAAACAAATTCATGGCAATCCCCCCGATGCGACCGTCCCGCTCCTCCCCGAAGCGCCCGCACTTGGGCGGGAAGACGTCGCGCAGCCCCATTGACCGGGCCGACTGGGTTAAAACGATACCGGGATTGGATTAATGTCTCCTTACGGAATTCCCCGTAACGGTCGATAGATGGCAGCAGCCACCACAAAGCAAAAAACGCCCGCATCAGAGATACGGGCGCCGCAGACATTTGACCTTAACTGCCTGAAATCAGGTCAGCGCACCAATCACCGCCTCGATACGCTTCTTCATGGTCGAAGCATCGAAGGGCTTGATGATGTAGTTGTTGACGCCAAAGGAAATGGCTTCCTTGACCTGTTCCTTGTCGGAACGGCCCGTCGCCATGATGAAGGGCATGGACTGGGTACGCGGATGCTTGCGGATCACCTTAAGCAGGGTGAGCCCGTCGATATCTTCCATGTTCCAGTCGGAAATGATCAGGTCGACATTGCTCTTTTCGAGCTTGCCCAGCGCATCACGGCCGGACTTGGCCTCGATGATGTCTTTGAAACCGAGCTGGGTGAGAATGTATTTGCAGATGCCACGCATCGACTGCTGGTCATCCACAATCAGGACGCTGACAGCGCTTGCCTTGGGCATGTTTCTTTACCTTCTGTACGCTGGTTGCCGCCTTCTGGCCGCTCAGAGAAAACACTAGGGTTGAACCGTTACAATTCTCTCAACCCGGTCATCCGCATTGTTCGGGTCGCCGTTTCAGGCGGCTGATTTGAGCTTCACCAAGGCTTGGGCAAGCTTGGAAGCGATCTGCTCGATGCTGGCCTGCTCGACCACCGCGCCCTCCTCGAAAGCAACCCGCGGCATGCCATAGACCAGCGCCGAGGAGGCGCTCTGCCCTACCGTATAGGCACCGGCCTCGCGCATGAGCTTGAGCCCTCGGGCGCCATCGCGCCCCATGCCGGTGAGAATGGCGCCGACGGCCATGGGACCGACGGTCTTGGCAACCGAGGTGAAGAGCACGTCAACACTTGGCCGATGCCCGCTCTCGAGCCCCTCCTGCCCCAGCCGGCACTTGAGCTGGCCCGAACTGCGCTCGACGCGCAGGTGATAATCGCCGCGCGCCACATAGGCATGGCCGGGCAGGAGCGGCATCCGGTCCTCGGCCTCAGCGACCTTGAGCGCGCAGAGTTCATCAAGACGCGCCGCAAAGCGCCCGGTGAAACCGGGTGGCATGTGCTGGGCGATCACGACCGGGGGACAATCCTCGGGCAGGTCCGCGAGCACGGTGCGGATAGCTTCCACCCCGCCCGTCGAGGCCCCAATCGCAATGAGCGATCCGACAGGCGCTGCCGCCGTGCGGACCGCAACCTTGGGCGCTTCCGCCCGGCTGATGGCACGACCACGCACGTCCGACTTGGCCGCCGCGCGGATCTTTTCGCGCAACCCCGCCCCAAAGGCGTCGAGGCCACCGGCAAATTCGGCGCTCGGCTTGGCGACGAAATCCACTGCGCCCAGTTCCAGCGCCAGAAGCGTCTCGCTGGCGCCCTTTTTGGTAAGCGTCGACACCATGACCACCGGCGTCGGCCGCAGGCGCATCAACTTATCGAGGAAAGCCAGCCCGTTCATATTGGGCATTTCGATATCGAGCGTCACGACGTCCGGATTGAGCGTCTTGATCTTTTCGCGCGCATCGATCGGGTCGACAGCGGTACCCACCACATCGATATCGCCATCGCGGGTCAGCATGCGCCCGAGCACTTCGCGGATAAGCGCCGAATCGTCGACGACCAGTACCTTGATGCTCATTTACGCCGCTCTTCTGTTCAGTTTTTCCTTCGACTGGTAGATGGTCTTGCCCACCAGCCGGAAGCCGTCGCCGCCCGAACCCAGGTTCTCGGAATGGCCGATATAGAGAAAGCCTTCCGGCGCCAGCATCTTGCCGAAACGGCCAAAGACTTCGCCCTGTGTCGGCTTGTCGAAATAGATGGCGACGTTGCGACAGAAGATGGCGTCGAACGGCCCCTTCATCGGCCAGGGACCGATGAGATTGAGCGGCTTGAAGGAGACAATGCTCCGGGCTGCTTCCGGAATGTGTATCGCCCCGGCCGCGTCGCGTTCGAACAGGCGCGCGCGCTCCGCACTGAGCCCGGATAGTTCGCTCAGCGGATAAACACCCTGCGCCGCCTTGGCGATCACGGCGGTGTCGATATCGGTGGCGAGGATCTTGAAATCCCAGCGCTTGAGTTCGGGATAGGCGGCAAGCAGGTCCAGCGCCACCGTATAGGGCTCCTGCCCCGTCGAGCAGCCCGCCGACCAGATGCGCAGCCGCTGCCCGCGCGGGCGCTCGTTCATCAGCGCGCCGACATAGGTCCGCAGATGCTCGAAGTGATGATCCTCGCGGTAAAAGCGCGTGAGATTGGTGGTCAGTGCATTGACGAAATCCTGCGCGTCCTTGGCCGTACCACCATGCTCGAGGAAATCGACATAGGCATCAAAGGTCGGCAGCCCCAGGGCACGCACGATCTTGGACAGGCGCGATATCACCAGCGTCCGCTTGGCATCTGACAGCGAAATGCCGGCGACCTTGTAGACCCTGGCCTTGATCCGCGCGAATTCCCGCTCGCTGAGGGAGTATTCTCCCTGATCCATGACCCAACCCCTTCTGGCCGGTTTCCGGCTTTAGCTTGCGGCTTGCCGGGTGAGGCGGAAGACAAAGCTGCTGCGCTCGACCTGGGCCGCGCCGGAGCTCGACTGCATTCTTGCAGAGCCCTGCCCGGCATCCGGGGCGATAGTGTCGGCATCATTGCTTAGATTGCGTAAACTCACCTGCAGCGCGGCGGTGATTTTTTGCAATTGGTCAGCCTCATCAAGGCCGATGCGGGCCTGTGACCGGCCTTTATCCGCAATCACCCGGATGTCCTTGGCCGACCGATTGGTGATCTGCGCCAATTGCCGCACCTCGTCCGCCACGACGGCAAAGCCGGCACCCTTTTCACCCGCCCTAGCCGCTTCGACGGCAGCGTTGAGCGCCAGAAGATTGGTGCGGAACGAGACATCTTCTATGCCCGCCGTCATGGTGTCGATTTCCTGCGCCATGCGATCGATCTCGCTGACCAGGGTCTTTGTGCGCAGCGCCGCCTTTTCGACATCGGCGGCGATCTTTTCCGCATCGCGCCCGCGCCGATCCGCGTCAGCCAGACGCGCCTCAAGCGCGCGCATCCGCTCGACCCCTTCAGCCAGCGCCCGGCGTCCGGTCTCCCCGGTCGCTTCCAGCTCGGCGGCCCGTGCTTCAAACTGCGCAAGCAGGTCCTTGACCGTCACCAGCTTGGTTTCGAGCGTCTGGCGCATTTCCTCGTCGTCGCGCTTCTGGTCGAGCAGCGCCACCAGCATGTCGCGCACCTGCACCGATTCATGGGCGAGCGGCAGGTCTTCATCCTGCACTGTTTCTGCCGCGCCCGAGATCACGTCGCGGAACTGGATGAGACCGCGATCGAGAATATCAAGGCTTCGGTTGATCTCGCCCAGAGCCGGGTTGGCAGCAACCGCGGCGCTCTCGAAGCGGAAGCTGGTCTGCCCCGCGCTGAGCGAGCCGAGGAAGGCATCAAACTCGTCGTCTTCGATGAAATATCCGGCCGGTTCGAGCTCGACGAGGCACCGCGAGGACGGCAGCGCATGGCGCCTTGCCCGCAGCCGCTTGCCTCCCAGCACAACCAGCATTTCTTCCGGCACGCCGCCACCAGTGGCCCAGAAACCCTTGCCGAACAGCGCATCAATAAGGTCGCCATCGCGCACGCCCGGCACCAGCCGCTCGGCACCTGCCGAAATGGCAAGCATGGTGCCATGTTCGTCGACCACCACGGCAATACTGTCCAGCGCGCCAATGGCAGCGCGGAAATGGTGCGCCTTTTCCAGCCGCTTGCCGAGGCGCTCGACGATGGAGCCGATGGTCAGCTCCTCTTCCGGCCGGTCGGCCAGACCCGCCGCCCGCGCTACTGCGGCCAGCCGCCGTGCCGC
>JAAZLP010000120.1 GCA_012799265.1 Phyllobacteriaceae bacterium
CTGGCGATGAAGTATCTTGGCCATGCCCTCACCCTCTCGCGTGCGCACCACGACGCGGTCACCCCGACGCACCTGCTCGGTGGGGGACACCACGACCCGGTCCCCCTCGCGATAAAGCGGCATCATGCTGTCGCCGGAAATCTCCAGCGCGTAGATGCCATTTTCTTCGGGCGAGGGCAGGGCGATTTCATCCCAGCCCTGACCCACCGGGAAACCAGCGCTGTCAAAAAAGCCGCCGACACCAGCCTGCGCCAGACCGAGAAGCGGCACGGTCGACGGGCGCAGTGGTTCAGAAAAACCACCTCTTTGGAGGAAGGCGCCCGTGCCGCTGAGAAAACTGTCAAAATTTTCGCCGGTGGCTTCGAGAATCTTGGAGATGCTCTCCGTCGACGGCCAGCGTTCCCGCCCGTCCTTGCTCACCCGCTTGGACACATTGAACGCCGTGGCATCCAACCCTGCCAGCTTGGCGAGCGCGGACACGGAAACGCCATGGCGGCGCGCCAATGCGTCAATGCCGTCCCAGATGGCGCGATGTGAAAGCATGCGAAGCTCGAAAGGAAATGTATCTTATCAGCGGAATTATATCCTATTCCTCGTAATGCCACCTTGTAAAGAGCGGCTTTCCGCTTTACCCCCGCCTCACTCCTTCGGTCTGCGAGCGCCTCAATGCCCTCTTCCCCCTCCCTGATCTACAAGATCGCCACCGCGGCCTCGCTGGCACCGGCCCGGCTGTCCGGCTCCTATGTCGGGATGCCGATCGACGCGGCAGACGGCTACATGCATTTCTCCACCGCCGCACAATTGGCCGAGACGCTGCGCCTCCATTTCAAGGGACAATCCGGTCTGATCATCCTTGCGGTCCGGACTGCGGACCTTGGCGACCGGCTGGTATGGGAGCCATCACGGGGCGGGGCGCTCTTTCCCCATCTCTATGGCGGTCCGCTCGACATGACATCAGTCGAATGGGAGGAAATCGTCAGCGTCGACGACGAAGGAAATACGATTCTTCCCGAGGCGATCCAATGATCTTTTCGGCTTTCTCGCCGCTCCTGCGCCATGCCGGCATCGCCAACCTGACCAAGGATGCGCTCTTGCGCATGGATGCAGAGACGGCGCATGGCGCAACCATCACCGCCCTGCGCCTCGGCCTCGCTCCGCAGCAGGAAGGCTCCGACGCGCCCGAACTGGCGACCTCAATCTGTGGCATTGAGCTCAAGAACCCGGTGGGCATGGCAGCCGGTTTTGACAAGAATGCCCAGGTGCCGCGTGCCCTCGCTTTGATGGGTTTCGGCATGGTCGAAATCGGCACGGTCACGCCGCGCCCGCAGGACGGAAACCCCAAGCCGCGCCTCTTTCGTATCCCCGAGGCGGAAGGCGTCATCAATCGCATGGGCTTCAACAATGAGGGCCACGAGGCAGCCTTTGAGCGCCTCAAGGGTGAACGCGTTCCCGCCGCCCTTGGCGTCAATATCGGCGCCAACAAGGACAGCGAAGATTTCGTCGCCGACTATGTGCTGGGCGTGAACCGCTTTGCCGACCTCGCTGACTATCTCACCGTCAATATCTCGTCGCCCAATACGCCGGGCCTGCGCAACCTGCAGGCCGACGAGGCCCTTCGTCGCCTGCTGGGCGAGGTGCTGAGTGCCCGTGCCAAGGCCAAGACACGCGTTCCCGTGCTGCTCAAGATTGCGCCGGACCTCGACGAAGCCGGTATGGACGCCGTTGCCCGCGTCATCCTCGACACTGATCTCGATGGCCTCATCGTCTCCAACACCACCATCGGTCGCGATCCGGTCGCCGGCATGGAGAATGCCGACGAGACCGGCGGGCTGTCAGGTAAACCGCTCTTCGCGCTCTCCACCCAGCGCCTTGCGCAGATGCGCCAGCGCGTTGGCGCGCTTCCGATTGTCGGCGTCGGCGGCATCCACTCCGCCGAGACAGCGCTTGCCAAGTTCGAGGCCGGCGCCAATGCAGTCCAGCTTTATTCGGCGCTCGTCTTCGGCGGTCTCGACATGCTCGACCGGATCAAGGCAGGGCTCGTCTCCGGCATTCGTGCGGCGGGTAAGGGTAATATTGCCGAATTGGTCGGCACGAAGACAGAGGCCTGGGCTCAGGGACGGCCCTGAGCCGCTGCCATTTGCAGCATAAACCTTCTGGAATTTGCTTGCCTTAGCTGAACAAGCCCGCTCTCCGCCGCTCAATGGCCCGCCAGTAGATCAATCCGCGGGCGATGAACCAGCAATGGAGGGCGGCCCAGAGGCCCCAATTGGCAAAGAGGGGCTGGAGGATCAGTGCTGCCGCGAGGAAGACGACAAGCGAGACCACCATCCCATTGCGCATGACGACATTCTGCGTCGTCCCAATCAGGATGCCGTCATAGACAAAGGCCGGCATGAAGGTGAGGGCGCAGAGAGCCGCGATGGGGAGGTAGGTGAGCGCGTAGGCCTGAACCTCCGCATTGGTGGTCATGAAGGCGATTACCCACGGACCGGTCGCAAACCAGACGAGGCCGAGCGCCAAAGAGATGCCCACGCCCCAGAGCATGGATAGTCTGTAGCCCTGATCAAAGGCCGGCCGCCAGTTGGCGCCCACCGCGCGGCCGGTCAGTTGCTCCGCTGCCTGGGCGATGCCGTCGAGGAAATAACCGACGATCATCAGGAGGTTGAGCAGCACAGCATTGGCTGCCAACGGAATTTCGCCCATGCGCGAGCCCTGCGCCGCGAACCAGGCATAGGCGCCCATCAGCGCGGCCGAGCGGATCATCAGGTCGCGGCTGAGGCCGAACATGCGCCGGATGTCATGTCGGTCGAGCATCTCGCCGGGTGCGATGCGGGCGAGGAGGGCACGGGGTCCGCCATAGTGGCGGAGGAGGATGCTCAGGCCCAGAATGGCGGCGACGGCCTGGCCGATGACGGTGGCGAAGGCAGCGCCCGGAACGCCCCAGCCGAGGCCGTGCACGAACCAGATCGATAGCGTGATGTCGATGAGATGCAGCAGCAATTGCAGCATCATGCCGGTCTTGGCGGCAGCCCTGCCATAGAACCAGCCGAGCAGGGCATAGTTGATCAGCGAGAACGGTGCGGACCAGATTCGCCAGTAAAAATAATCAGATAGCGCCGCCTGAACGCCGGCCTCAGGTGCCAGCGTCCAGACGCAGAGCATGAGGATGGGCATGGCCAGAAGGGCCATGGCGATGCCGATCCCGAGCCCGAGGACCAGCGAGCGGCTGACATGGAGGAGGCCATCGCGCTTCTCCCTGGCGCCGACGGCTTGGGCGACGAGGCCCGCGGTGCCGATGCGGAGGAAATAAGCCAATGAAAACAAGATGTCGAAGACCAGCGCGCCCAGCACCAGACCACCCAGCAGGGCTGCATCGCCGAGGCGACCGATGACGGTGACGTCGACAAGGCCGACAAGCGGCTCGGTAATGAAGGCAATCGAGGCGGGAAGGGCGATCGACCACACGTCGCGGTGGCGAACTTCGAATGGGTGCTGGGGGCGGGATGACATGAGTAAACTCTGGTGACACCGCCCTTTTAGCAGTTGTCTTCAGCCCGACAAGACCGACTTTGGGGGCTAGTGATCGACGTTCAGGACGAAGATGACATCGGCCCGATCCTTGGTGGTTTCCACCAGATCATAGTTCGGAAGATCGTTGCGCTCGATATGGGCGCGGTTGCGTTCCTCGCTGAAAAGACCCTCTTCGCCGTGGCGCTTCAGGAGCCTGCATCCGACGGTTTTGCGGTCAACATGAACGAATACTGAATAATCGAGAAGCGACTTCACACCCGCCCATGGCCCTTCGGTGAGGAGGAGGTAATTGCCCTCGACGATGAGGACGCGAACATCGCCCTGAACGGTGAAGGCGTCATCGACCGTGTCCTCGATTTTGCGCGAATAGCCGGGACCGCTGACCGGCTCGGTGGCGTGCGTGAGCTTGTGGAGGAAGGAGACGAATTCGGCACCTTCGAAAGTGTGCGGCGCGCCCTTGTAATCGGTCTGGCCCATCGCTTCGATCTTGGCGTGCTTCATGTGGAAGCCGTCCATGGGGACGAGCGCTGCGCTGCCGGGGCGGACGGCGTTGAGCATGGTGACGAGCTCGGCGGCGATGGTGGACTTCCCGGTGCCGGGGCCGCCCGCAATGCCGATGGCGATGCGGGCGCCTTTGGCTTCGCTTTCCATTTCGAGGATATGCGGCACGAGCCGGGAAAGCGCTTCCTGGGGCGTGAGGGTGATGGTCTCGGCCATGTCAGCGCGCCCGCGTGAGACGAATGATGAACCAGACGGGCACGACGATGGCGGCGCCGGCGATGACATAGCTGCCGAGCTGACGGATGACGCCCGTGCCGTCGCGGAGCGCCTCTTCGATCAGGCGGATGCCGGTATTGACCAGGTCGAGGGCATTGAAGCCGAAGACCGACATGACAAAGCCGACCATGAGCGAGATGAGGACCAGCTTGATGACGACAGATGTCGGCCGACCGCCGAGAAATCGCTCCAGCGTGGAACGTTGTTCGGGCTTATAGTCTTCAAACATCGGTCACTCCGTTTGGCAGGTCTGGGGCCATCATATAGGGTCTTGTGTGATTTGTATTAGGTGCGCTGTGTCAACTTTGCCGCCATCGCTCGCAATTCGTCCCCGCAGAGGGCGCGCGGTGGCGCAGGGATGAGCCACGATCTTCCACCCATCATCGCCAACTGGTTTGCGGAACGGGGCTGGGCGCCGCGTCAGCATCAGCTCGATGTGCTGGAAAGCTGGCAGCGCGGGGCGAGCCAGCTGCTGATCGCCCCGACCGGCGCGGGCAAGACGCTGGCGGGTTTCCTGCCGACACTGGTGGATCTGGTTGATGGCGATTTTGAGGGGCTGCACACGCTCTATATCTCGCCGCTCAAGGCGCTGGCGGTCGACGTGCAGCGCAATCTCTCGACGCCGATCGACGAGATGGGCCTGCCCATAAGGGTTGAGGCGCGGACAGGGGATACGTCGGCGGCCAAGCGCCAGCGGCAGAGGTCGCGGCCGCCGCATGTGCTGATGACGACGCCGGAGCAATTGGCGCTGCTGATCTCGCACCCCAAGGCCGAGCTGATGTTCGGTACGCTGAAGCGCGTGGTCTTGGACGAGCTGCACGCGCTGGTGACCTCCAAACGCGGGGACCTGCTGGCGCTGGGTCTGGCGCGCTTGGCCAAGCATGCGCCGGAAATGCGGGTGACGGCGTTGTCGGCGACGATTGCGCGGCCGGAAATGCTGCGCGACTGGATCGCCCAGCCACATAAGGAGCGGCCGACGGATTTGCTGCATATGGTTGGCGGCGCGCCGCCGGAGCTGGGGATTCTCGAAACCGAGGAGCGGCTGCCCTGGGCGGGGCATTCGGCGCGCTATGCGCATCACGAGTTGATGGACATTATCCGCGAGCACAAGACGACGCTGCTCTTCGTCAATACGCGCTCGCAGGCTGAAATGCTGTTTCAGGGGCTGTGGGACATCAATGAGGAGATGATGCCCATTGCGCTGCATCATGGTTCGCTCTCGGTGGACCAGCGGCGCAAGGTGGAAGCAGCCATGGCCGATGGGCGGCTCAAGGCCGTGGTCTGTACCTCGACGCTCGATCTCGGCATCGACTGGGGCGACGTCGATCTCGTCGTGCAGGTCGGGGCGCCCAAGGGATCGTCGCGCATGCTGCAGCGTATCGGTCGCGCCAATCACCGGCTGGATGATCCTTCCAAAGCCCTGCTGGTGCCGTCCAACCGGTTCGAAGTGCTTGAATGCGAGGCTGCGGTGGAGGCCGTGGCCGAGGGGCAGCAGGATAGCGAAGACCCGCAGCCGGGTGGCTATGACGTGCTGGCCCAGCATGTGCTGGGCATGGCCTGCTCCGAGGCCTTTATCGCC
>JAAZLP010000009.1 GCA_012799265.1 Phyllobacteriaceae bacterium
AATGACCGTATCAATGAGGACCCGCTCGTCGTCAGGCTGCGGTCTATCGCGGAACGCCGCACGTTCGAGGGCTACATCGGGGATCACCGAGGCCACCAAGACCGAGGCAGGCCTGCGCTCCATTCCCATGTCGGCCACCCTGCGCGAGATGTTGCTGGCGTGGCGGCTCGTCTGTCCGCGCACCGAGGGCATCTGAACCAGATCGATGCAACAGCAACCAGAACGATGCCGGTCGCTTTGGGGCCGGGAGCAGGCTGTCCATTTCTCGCTAGGAGCCTGCAAAAAGCGCCGATCTTCTTCCAGATGCACGGCGACCTGCCGGCGATGGAGTGTATTCCTCCGGCGGGGGCCGTCTGTCCTGATTTGCTAAACGGTTTTAAGCACATGCCTTATGTCATACGCTAAGACCAATTCGCATATCGAGATTCTGGGTTCCGAAGACCTTGGCCGTCGACGGGAGTGGACGGACGAGGAGAAGGTCCGGATCGTCCAGGAGAGTCTCCGGGGCCATCGGCAGGGTTCGGCGACGGCCCGTCGTTACGGGCTTTCGCGGTCGCTGCTGTCGATCTGGCGCCGGGACTACAGGCGCGGCGTGCTTGGCGGCCCGGCGGGACATGCCTTCATGCCGCTGGCGATTTCGGCGCGGGAAGCCGCGCCTGTCGAGCCGCCGATGCTGTCTGGATCTGGTCCTGACGTACGGATCGAGATCGCTCTGCCGAACGGTCGCCGGCTGACGGTCCCGGCGACACTCGATCCCGGTATTCTTGCCCGACTGTTGCCGGTTGTGGACCCGTCATGATTGCGTTTCCGGCTGGGGTGAAGGTGTGGATCGCGGGTGGCGTTACGGACATGCGGTGCGGCATGAACAGTCTGGCGCTGAAGGTGCAGGAAGGGCTGGGACGCGATGCGCATGGCGGCGAGATATTCTGCTTTCGAGGCCGCAAGGGCGATCTGATGAAGCTTTTGTGGCATGACGGGGTCGGCATGTCGCTTTATGTAAAGCGTCTTGAAGCCGGCAAGTTCATTTGGCCCGTCAGCCAGACCGGGGCTGCGGTAGCGGTTTCGGCGGCGCAACTGGGCTATCTCCTTGAGGGGATCGATTGGCGCAATCCGCGCTGGACACAGCGGCCCGCAAAAGCGGGTTGATAGACCATATTTCACTGTTTTTGTTAGGCTTTCTCGTTCGAACATGGTAGATTTTTTGCCATGGATAAAGCGGGTCTCGAGATTGCCGGACTGCGTGCCGCGCTCGCGGAGTCCGAGGCGCGCGCCGCCTCCGCCGAGGCCGAACTGGCCAGGACGCGTGCTATCGTTTCGACCTCCGAGGCCGTGATCCGTCACCTCAAGCTCGAGATCGCCAAGCTGCGGCGGGAACAATATGGCCGAAGCTCGGAACGCCGCGCCCGCCTGATCGACCAGATGGAGTTGCAGCTCGAGGAGATCGAGGCAAACGCCACCGAGGACGAGATCGCGGCGGAACGCGCCACGGCGAACACCACCAACGTTTCTGCCTTCCAAAGGCGTCGCCCGGCACGCAAGCCGTTCCCCGAGCATCTGCCGCGCGAACGCGTGATCGTCGAGGCTCCCTCGACCTGTAGCTGTTGCGGTTCGGCCCGGATCGTGAAGATGGGCGAAGACATCACCGAGACGCTGGAGGTGATCCCCCGGCATTGGAAGGTGATCCAGACGGTGCGTGAGAAGTTCACCTGCCGGGATTGCGAGAAGATCAGCCAGACACCGGCGCCTTTCCATGCCACACCGCGCGGATGGGCAGGGCCGAACCTTTTGGCCATGGTCCTGTTCGAGAAGTTCGGACAGCATCAGCCCTTGAACCGCCAGGCCGAGCGCTATGCCAGGGAAGGTGTCGATCTCAGCCTGTCGACGCTGGCCGACCAGGTCGGGGCCTGCGCCACGGCCCTACTGCCAATCCATGATCTGATCCACGCCCATGTGCTTGGCGCCGACCGACTGCATGGCGACGACACGACCGTGCCGCTTCTTGCGCGGGGAGCAACGCGGCAGGCCCGCATTTGGACCTATGTCCGCGATGACCGCCCCTTCGCGGGTGGCGCTCCTCCCGCGGCCCTTTTCCACTTCTCCGCCGATAGAGAGAAGACCCACCCGAACCGGCATCTCGCCGGATGGCAGGGCATCCTGCAAGCCGACGCCTATGGCGGCTACAACGATCTTTATCAGAACGACCGCAGTCCTGCGCCGATCCTCAGCGCCCTGTGCTGGAGCCACGCGCGACGCAAGTTTTTCGAACTGGCCGACATCGCCGGTGCTGTTCGCAAGGGCAAGTCCGCACACGAGATCTCGCCGGTTGCGCTTAAGGCCGTCGAGCGGATGGATGCCCTGTTTGCCATCGAACGCGAGATCAACGGCCTTTCGGCCCAGGCGCGTCTTGAAGCGCGCCACCGCCTGTCGCGACCTCTGGTCGAGGAGCTACACGACTGGATGCTGGCCGAGCGCGCGCAGATGTCCAGGCACAATCCCGTTGCCAAGGCGATCAACTACATGCACGACAAGGATGGCCGCTGGGACGCATTCACGCGTTTCCTCGAGGACGGCCGCATCTGCCTGACCAACAATGCTGCAGAACGCGCCCTGCGTGGAATTGCTCTTGGAAGAAAAGCGTGGCTCTTTGCCGGCTCCGAGCGGGGTGGCACGCGCGCCGCCTTCATGTACACCCTGATCGTGACGGCAAAGATGAACAACATCGACCCGCAGGCTTGGCTGGCCGATGTCCTGGCCCGCATGCCGAACCTGACGATATCCAGGCTGCCCGAACTTCTTCCGTGGAACTGGGCGGTCGAACGAGAGCGAGAAGCAAAGGTCGCTTGAATGGCCCGCGACACTCACCTCTGCAGCATCGCCCAGGTGGCCGCCATGATCGGCGAAAACCTCGAACTGATCGAGATCGTCACTGCCAATCCCGACAACATCGACGATGGCGAAATCGTCTACGTCCACGACGGCACCGATGAGGGCATCACCGCCTTCACCATACGGGGCATAGAGAGCCTCAAAGAGTTCCTCGCCGACGTCCGAACCTGGGACGGCGGTATCCGTCAGTTCCTCGTGGACTGTCAATGCGAACCCGCCGTCATCGACCGCATCATGGCTCAACAGGCGAAATCGTGACGCCTGCGGCCGTCGCCGGATGGATACCCAGTTCTTCCCTCTGGATACCGTTGGGTGGTCTTCGCCAGCGCACGGGACATGAGTAATCTCCCCAATCTCACACGGGTATTGTCGCCCCACAAGACACGCGTAGTGCTGTCCGAGAATGGTAACTATGGACTTGTGGCAGGACCATTCTCCGAAGGGGAGGCGGTAAATCTGCTCGCAGGCTGGAAGCGCAATCAGGCTGTACCCGGCGATACCTATCTGAGTTCAGGAAATCGTTTCATCGGCTTCGCTGACGGGCTGTAAAGCGC
>JAAZLP010000121.1 GCA_012799265.1 Phyllobacteriaceae bacterium
GAGCCGATGACGGTCGATGGCGCCCCCGGTCTCACCCTGCGCGGCGAAAGCGACGCCATGATCGTTCAGGGTCTCGTCGCCGTACTGCTGGCGCTTTACTCCGGCCGCTCGGCCAAGGAAATCGCCGACACCGACGCCATTGCGCTCTTTGATGAACTGGGCCTGCGCGAGCACCTCACCTCGCAGCGCTCCAACGGCCTTGCCGCCATGGTCAACCGCATCCGTGGCGAAGCCCAGGCCAACCTCAACTAGTCGGCAAACATCGGTGGCCGCTCCGGCAACCAACTACGCATCAGCCCCGATTCGGCGCCCGCCGCCACTGGCGCGAGGCCCAGCGACATCGCCAGATGCTCGAGCCCGATCCGCAGCACCAGCTTGGCGCTGCGCCTCGGCCAGTTGCGCTCAGCCTCTATGAGCTGCAATCCCTTGTCGAAGCCGCAGATATCGGTCAGCACGCCCCAGCAATCGCCGGGCATCGTTGCTGCCATCCGGCCCAGACGCTGCCGCGCTTCGGCGGCGCTGTCGGCCAATTCGGCCTGCTGCGGCTTGCCCCTGCTCCCACCTACCCGGGTTGGGTCATAGGACATGGTCACCCGCTGCATCATCTGCGCCCTGTCGAAGAGCCGCGCCAGAACCCGCGCCGCCTCGACATGGTGACCATCGAGAAACCCATTGGCGAGCCGAAGCACCGCCTCGGGTGCCACATCGCCCGAACGCGCCTCATGCATCGCCCTGCCCTCCGGTCAGAAGGTGCTCAAGCCGGTCCAACTCGGCGTCGAACTTCGGATCATTGCGCATGTCCTCTACCAGTCCGCAGGCATATGAGACCGTTGTCCTATCTCGCTTGAAGGCCAGCCCCACCGCGGTCAGGCTCTGCCCCATGGCAACATGGGTGAGATACATCGCCACCTGCCGCGCCCTGGCCGTCGGCGCGCGGCAGCGAGAATGGTGCAGCAGCAGGGATTTGGAAATCGCCATTTCCCGCGACACCAGCTCTATCACATGGGCCGCCTCTGCTGTCGCGGGACGGGTGGAGGCACGCTGGCGGAAGGTCGAATCTATGAACATGGGAATGCTCCGATCAGAATAGGATGATATTCCTATTCTCACGCCGAAAGCTATCCCCCGGGGATAAGTTGGTCCGGAATTTTGAAAACTGGGTCGGGAAACGAGAAAGGCCGCCCCGTTGAGGCGGCCTTTGCGAAATCAGCTTGGATCAGACGATCAGCTGGCCTTGCGGCCCAGACCGTTGTCCTTGGCAAGCTTGGAGCGGGTTGCCGAGTAGCTCGGAGCCACCATCGGGTAGTCAGCCGGCAGGCCCCACTTCTCGCGGTATTCTTCCGGCGAGAGATTGTAGTGGGTGCGCAGGTGGCGCTTCAGCGACTTGAACTTCTTACCGTCTTCCAGGCAGATGATGTAGTCGTTGGCGATCGACTTGCGGATCGGCACAGCGGGCTTCAGCTCTTCAACGGGGGCGACAACTTCGTTCGTCTGCAGGGCACGCAGAGCGCCATGCACATCGGCAATGAGCTTGGGCAGGTCAGTGGGGCTGACTGCGTTGTGGCTTACATATGCGGAGACAATCTCCGTGCTCAGCTCGATCAGATCGGCCTCAGCACTTGCGAACGCGCCGGTATCGTCGTTCATTTTTCAACCTTCCAGAGATTTTTTTATTGGGCAGAAATAAGGGGCATTTCCACCTAGTTTGTTCGTAGTGTTCTTCCAACCAAGGTGCAAGCCTACGTACACAACTGCATGCACAAAGTAGTCGATTTAACGGCGAGAACTGGGCTTTGGTTCCGCAGTAAACTCATCTAGAGAGGTCTCTATTCCCGGACGCAATCCAGCAAAATACGCAGCTTTGGCCAATAGATGAGCAGAAATAGGGGTGGTCAGAAGTAAAAACACGATGCCAATTACCGCACGCAATGAGACTGCGACATCGTGGCTCAGGAGAGCTACAGCAAGTAGAATCAACCCACCACCAACTGCACCTGCCTTAGAAGCAGCATGCATTCGGGTATAAAGATCGGGTAAACGCAATACACCAATTGTGGCTAGAAGCGTAAATATCGCCCCCAACACCAGCACGCTGCCCCCGAGATAGACAAGAACGTCACCAAGCATCAGGGGTCTCCTCCTGCCTTGCCGCGCAACAGGATGTACCGGGCGAGCGCAATAGTGCCCAAAAAGCCCAGAAGTGCCAAGGCAATTGCAATATCGAGATAGAGCGACAGTCCGGTGCGGATGGCGATGGCGCCGACAAAGCCCATGGCCACCATCGTCAGCATATCGAGCGCCAGCACACGGTTAGCCATGCGCGGTCCAATAAAGATTCGCACCGACGAAATCAGCAGCGCCAGTCCCAGCAGAACCAGCGAGATCGTCGTCGCCCAATCGAGGAACAGTTCGGGCGTCATTCGAACACCTCCTGCACCTTCTTCTCAAAACCATTGGCAATATCGGCGATCAGGGCCTCGCGGCTGCTCATGTTGAGCGCGTGGACATAGAGCACCGACTTGTCTTCCGAGACATCGATACTCAGCGTGCCCGGCGTCAGCGTCACAAGGTTCGCCAGCACCGTGATTTCCGCGTCCGACTTTACTGTCAGGGGCACCGCCACAATGGCGGGACGTACCGCTGCCTTGATGTTCGGCCGGATGACGACGAGGGCGACCTTCACCGCGCTCGCCATCAGCTCATAAAGAAACAGCACAGTCAGCGAGAGTATGCGCCGCGCCTTTACCAATGTCCGTGGCCCGGTCAGAGAATAACGCAGCAGCAGAACTGCCACGCCACCCAACACCATACCGAAGACGAGGTTGAGGCCGGAGAAATTGCCCGTGGCGCCCGCCCAGACCAGCGCCAGAATGACGATGAAGAGCGATGATCTCATCGTGCACCCCCGGCCAGGTTTGTAGCGGCGACGTAACGGGCCGGATCCAGAATGTCCCCTGCCCCTTCCTTGATCGCCCCCATC
Source organism: Phyllobacteriaceae bacterium (assembly GCA_012799265.1). GTDB lineage: Bacteria > Pseudomonadota > Alphaproteobacteria > Rhizobiales > Devosiaceae > Devosia. The sequence continues at coordinate 2,981 of JAAZLP010000121.1, forward strand.
AGCGGCCCGGGCCAGAGCCCCACCACGATGATTGCAGCCGTCAGCAGGCCCGTCGCGCCAAAGCCGAGCTTCAGTCGACCATTGTCCTTCGGCGCCTCGACCCCATCCGCCGCGCCGCGCCAGAAGACATGCGCCCAGAGGCGGCTCCCCGCGATGATGGTCAGCACCGCATTGACAAGCAGCGCGATGGCAAGCGCCAGATCAACCCAATCAGCCCCTTCGAACCCGCCCTGCAGCAGCAGCAGCTTTGGCCAGAAACCGAGGAAAGGTGGCACACCAGCTGCGCCCATGATGAGGACGAAGAAGAGGATGGAGATCGGCGTGCTCGCCCCATAGAGCCCGCCCATCTGCCGTGTATCGGTCGCGCCCGTCATCTTCTCCACGAGACCCGCCGTCAGATAGAGCGCCGTCATGGTGACGATGGCGTGGACGATGTAGAGCCCGGAACCGGCAATGCCGGTCTCGCTCGCCATGGCGATACCCGCGATCACAGCCCCGATGCCGCCGATGACGACAAAGCCGATGGCGCGGCGGAGATTGGTTTCGGCAATGGCCCCGAGTGGCGCGATCACCAGCGTCGCAATGGCGATGATGACGAGCACCGGCTCCAGCAGATCGCGGCTTTCCGGCAGGATCGCCACAAGCGACCGCAGCAGGGCATAGGCGCCCACCTTGGTCAGCAGCCCCGCAAACAGCGCCGAAATCACCGCCGGCGGCGTGTGATAGGAAGCCGGCAGCCAGGAATTGAGCGGGAACGCCGCCGCCTTCATGCCAAAGGCGAGGATCAGCATGGACGCAATGGCGGCGATGGCAGCCGGGTCTGCGGAGGGTGCGGCCCGCATGATATCGGCCATGTTGAGCGTGCCGACGAGGCCATAGAGCAGACCAAGCGAGAGCAGGAAAAACACCGTCGCAAGGAAGTTGAGGAAGCCGTATTTGACCGCCCCGTCGAGCTGCACATCCTTGCCGCCCTGGATGATCAGGCCGAAGGACGCGATCAGCATCACTTCGAACCAGACATAGAGGTTGAAGAGGTCACCGGTGAGGAAGGCACCGGTCACACCGGTCAGCAGCAGCAGCACCAGGGCATGGAAGCCATTGCGGCTATCGGCTTCTTCACGGTCGATCTCGGCATAGACCAGCACGATCAGCGTCACGACCGCCGCCGCCAGCGCGAAGATGGCGCCGAAGGCATCAACGGTGAGGCTGATGCCGAAGGGCGGCAGCCACTTGCCCATGGTCATGCTGACCGGGCCAGCGGCCATGACCTTCATCACCAGCGCGATTTCGGTGGCGATGATGGCGATCACCACCAGCGCCGCGCCGACAAAGGCGAGGCCCGGCCGACGCCGAAGCACCAGCGAGACGGCAGCGCCCATCAGCGCCAGCACGATCGGCAGCACGATTACCCAGTCCCCGATCGGGGGCAGGGTTTCGAGCATGGTCGGTGCAGTTACGATAATTTCTTCCATGTCGTTAGTAACTCAACGGCGGCTGCGGCGAGCGTTCCGGCTCGGCCAGGCGCATCGTGTCGGTATTGTCCGCATCGAGCTTCTGGTAGGCGCGGAAGCTCAGCACCAGAAGGAAGCTGAACATGGAAAAGCCGATCACGATGGCAGTCAGGATCAGCGCCTGCGGCAGCGGATTGGCGATCGGCCCTTCCGGCCCATAGAGGCCCGGCGGCACGATGGGCGCGGCTTCCCGCGTCAACCGCCCTGCCGTCAGGATGGTCAGGTTCACGCCATTGCCCAGAATGGTCATGCCGATCAGCATGCGAATGACCGAGCGCGACAGCAGCAGATAGATACCGGTGGCGATGAAGATGCCGACCAGGATGGCCATGACATAATCCATCAGAGGTCCTCCTCGTCGTTTTCGCTGATCAGCGCCAGACCGATGGACGCCAGCGCGCCAAACACCGTGAAATAGACGCCAAGGTCAAAGATCAGCGGCGTCGAGAGCGCGATCTCGGTGTCCCCGATGACGGGGAACCACCAGATGCTGGTCATAAATGGCGCGTCGATGAAGAGGCTCAAAAGCCCCGAAAGCCCGGCCATGAAGACACCAAACGCGGCAATCGAGACAGGATCAAAACGCAGCGCGGTGCGGGTCGCCTTGACGCCGATGGCCAGCGCCAGCACTTCCAGCGACGCAGCAGCAATGAGGCCACCGATAAACCCGCCGCCCGGCTCATTGTGTCCGCGCAGGCAGATATAGGCCGAGAAGACCAGCATGATGGCGACGATCAGCGGCGCCAGGGTGCGGAAGATGACAGTATTCATGTCGTCGTCCTCTTGCGGCGGGTCGGTCGGGGTTTCTTCTCCGGCGGCGCTGCCTCTTTAGCCGCCTCCTTGGCCGGAGCCGCCTTCCTGGCGCGAGTTCGCTTGGGCTTGGCGGGCGCCGCTGTAGGGTCAGGCACCGAACCCGATGCCAGCGCGGGCGCAGGTATAGCGGCAACCCGCTTCGGCATGCGCATGCGCATCAGCGCCAGAATGCCGATGGCCGCGCCCATCACCACCGAGATTTCGCCCAGCGTATCAAAGCCGCGGAAGTCGACCAGGATGACGTTGACGATATTGTGCCCATGCGCAATCGGCACGCTATTGGCGATGAAGAAATCCGACAGACGCGTATCGAGATCGCCGTTCAGCGCCAGCATCAGCACCAGTGTCACGCCGAGACCACAGGCAATCGCAATCGTGCCATCGCGCAGCCAGTCTTCAAACGGCCGCGGATCGCGCTGATCGAGGCGCAGGCGCGTCATGGCAAAGGCCAGCACCGCCACGGACAGCACTTCCACCATGAACTGGGTGAAGGCGAGGTCCGGCGCGCCGAACAGCAGGAACAGCAGCGCCACCGCCGCCCCCTGCACACCCAGCGCCAGGATCGCCATCAGCCGTGTCGGCGCGATGATGACAGCCACAGCGCCAATAGCCGCGAGCACGATCACGCCCCATTCGTAAATCCTGAGGTCCGGCCAGGTGAAGCGCTTGGACCAGTCGCCCAGCTCCGCCGTCGGCGCGATCCAGTCGAGGCCATCGAGAGCCAGCAGCGGCCCGAAAATGGCTAGCGTCAGCGCAAAGAAGACGGCGACGAGATAAAGCTCCAGCCGCCCATGATGCAGCAGCCGCGTCACCGCGCCAGAGAAGCGGATGAGCGCAAACATTACGACATCAAAGACCGTATCAGCCGTCCAGCCGAGCCCGTTATGCAGGCGCCGCAGCACGGTCCGGATATTGTCTGCCTGCCGGAAGACAAGAATGCCCAGCGCCCAGGTCGCAACCGACAGCCAGAGCAGGAGGCTGGTGAAATCGAGCGCCAGCGTCAGATGGCTTTCGACGATGTGACCCAGCACGGACGCCACAACGGGCGACACCACATCATGCCCCACGAGGTCGGGCATGACCCCGAGAATGATGCCCAGCGCGCCAAGCAGCATCGGCCCGGCCAGCATGCCCAACGGCGCTTCATGCGGCGTCTTCGGCGTCACCACGGCCTCGCCAAGGAATGGCCGGATCACCACCAGCATGGCCACCCCGGCCAGCAGCGCATTGCCGGCAATCAGCACGGCCAGCGTGGCAATCGTCTGCCAGTCGCCCGCCATCAGGCCGAGATACATTTCTTCCTTGGCGAAATAGCCCGTCGTCAGCGGCAGCCCGACCATCGACAAAGCGGCCAGCGCGCCGCCGATAAAGGTCGCCGGCATCTTGTCGGCCAGCCCCCGCAGCACAGTGATGTCGCGGGTGCCCGCTTCGTGGTCGATGGCACCGACCACCATGAAGAGCCCGGCTTTGTAGAGTGCATGCGCCACGAAATAGATCGCCATGGCCGCAATCGCCGCCTCGCTGCCAAGCCCGATCAGCAGCACAAGAAGACCAAGCGAAGCGATCGTGGTCTGCGCCAGCATCTGCTTGAGGTCGGTCTGGCGCAACGCGCCCAGCGCGCCCCAGAGCAGCGTCACGCCACCAAAGATCACCAGCGTCGTCGTCCAGACCGGCGTATCGCCGAGCAGCGGCGTCATGCGCGCGAGAAGATAGACACCCGCCTGCACCATGGTTGCCGAATGGAGGAACGCCGAAACCGGCGTCGGCGCCTCCATGGCATTGGGCAGCCAGAAATGCAGCGGGAACTGCGCCGACTTGGTGAAGGCCGCAATGAGGAAGCAGATGAGAATCGCCCCATAGAGCCCATCACCCGTCAGCGAACCCAGCTCGCGCACCGCGCTCAGCTCCCAGCTGCCGGTCGCCAGCTGCACAAGGATCGCCCCGGCCAGCAGCGCCATGCCGCCGATATTGGTGATGACCAGCGCCTGGATCGCCCCGCGCCGCGCTGCTTCACGCGTATGGTCAAAGCCGATCAGCAGGAAGGAGGCGACCGATGTCAGTTCCCAGAAAATAAAGAGCGAGAGCGTACTGTCGGCCAGCACCAGGCCCAGCATCGCGCCCATAAACAGCATCATGAAGCCGAGGAACCGCCCGCGATGCTCATGCCCGGAGAGATAGGCCGCGGCATAGATAAGGATCAGCGCGCCAATGCCCGAAATGGTCAGCGCGAAGATGAGGCTCAACCCGTCGATCAGAAAGCTGAGATTGATGCCATAGGCCGGCACCCACTCGACAAGCTTTGCAATAGTGCCGCCGGCAGCAACAGCTTCGACATGCGTCAGCAGATAGGCAAATATCGCCGCAGGAACCAGGGCAAGGACCCAGCCAGCGAGCGGACCGGTCAGACGATGCACAATTGGAGCAAGTGCAGCCGCAAGGAATGGTCCGAGCGCGACGAGGACAATAGCTGTCTGCGCTGACAACGCCACCGAATACCCCTTAAATATGGCAACCCGCATAGTTACAAGGGTGTGACCTTACAGTCTGGACCTCCACCAACAAGGTCAAGCACAGTCGATCCGTCAACTTTTGGCGCGTTTTCAACTGTTTCCGGGACTGGCATTGTCTCGCGCCGAGGCCTATGTCCTTGTCACGTTCCAATGCCGCAATTCGTCGGCACGCCTGCGGAGACAGCATGACCAAGGCCAATCCTCCCGTCGCCAAGCGCGTCGAGCATTCCCACACGCATCACAATATTCGTCGTGACGATCCCTATGCGTGGCTCCGCGCCGACAATTGGCAGGAAGTGATGCAGAAGCCCGAGACGCTGGACGCCGAAATCCGCGCCTATCTCGAAGCCGAAAACGCTTATTACGACGCCGAATTCGGCAAGCCGACTGCCGATCTGCAGGACAGGATTTTCAAGGAAATCCGCGGCCGCATCAAGGAAGACGATAGCGGCGTGCCCTCCCCCGATGGCCCCTTCGCCTATAATTCGCGCATGCTTGAGGGCAAGCAGTACCCGCAGGTTGTGCGCACCCCGCGCGATGGCGGTGCCGAAGAGGTCCTGCTCGATTGCAATATTGAAGCGGGCGACAATTATTTCGGCTTTGCCGGCGCCAGCCACGACCCAAGCCACCAAATTCTCGCCTGGGCCGCCGACCGCGCTGGCTCGGAATATTACGACATCGTGCTGCGCGACATCGCGACGGGCAAGGACCGCGACGAGGCCATCCGCCAGACCGCCGGCTCCTATGTCTGGTCCAATGACAGCAAGGCCATCTATTACACCGAGTATGACGACAACCACCGGCCCTTCCGCGTGCGTCGCCATGATCTCGGCACCGATCAGGCCAATGACCCGATCATCTTCGAAGAAAAAGACCCCGGCTTCTTCGTCGGCGTCGGCAAGACGCTCTCGGACAAGTTCATCGTCATTGACGCGCATGACCACCAGACCAGCGAAATCTGGCTGATCGACGCGGCGACCGGCGGCGAGCCGCGCGTCGTTTCCCCGCGCCTCACCGACCGCGAATATGAGTTCGAAGAGCGTGACGGCACGCTCTATATTCGCACCAATGCCGATGGTGCCGAAGACTACAAGATCGTCACCGCCCCAGCCGACAATCCTGCTGCTGAAAACTGGACCGATCTCGTTCCGCATCGCGAGGGCGTGCTGATCCTCGATATCGCCGTTCTCAAGAACCATCTCCTGCGTCTCGAGCGCGAAGATGGCCTGCCGCGCATCGTCGCCCGCGACCTGCGCACCGGCAAGGAAGAGGCGATCCGCTTCGAGGAAGAGGCCTATTCGCTCGGCATGTCGACCGGCTACGAGTTCGACACTACCGTCTTCCGCCTCTCCTATTCCTCGCCCACGACGCCCAGCCAGGTTTTCGATGTCGATCTCGAAACCGGCGAGCGCGTCCTCCGCAAGAGCCAGGAAGTTCCCTCCGGCCACAATCCGGAAGACTATGAAACCAGGCGTCTTTTCGCGACCGCCGCAGATGGCGAACAGGTCCCGGTGACGGTTCTCTATCGCAAGGGCATCAAACTCGACGGCTCCAACCCGACCCTCCTTTACGGCTATGGCGCCTATGGCATGTCCATGCCAGCGGCCTTCTCCGTTTCGGTGCTGTCGCTGGTTGATCGCGGCTTTGTCTATGCCACCGCCCATATTCGTGGCGGCATGGAAAAGGGCTATCGCTGGTATCGCCTCGGCCGTCGCGAGCACAAGCCAAACACCTTCACCGACTTCATCGCCGCCGCCGAAATGCTGATTGCCGAAGGCTATACCGCCAAAGGCAAGATCGTCGCCCAAGGCGGCTCTGCCGGTGGCATGTTGATGGGTGCCATCGCCAATCTACGCCCCGATCTCTGGGGCGGCGTCATCGCCCAGGTGCCCTTTGTCGACGTGCTCAACACCATGCTCGATGACACTCTCCCCCTCACCCCGCCGGAATGGCCCGAATGGGGCAACCCGATCACCTCAGCCGAGGATTACAAGCGCATCGCCGAATACGCGCCCTATGAAGCCCTTTCGGCTCAGGCCTATCCGCCGATCTTCGCGCTTGCCGGTCTCACCGATCCGCGCGTCACCTATTGGGAACCCGCCAAATGGGTCGCCAAGCTCAGGGCAACCAAGACGGACGACGCGCCATTATATCTCAAGACCAATATGAGCGCCGGCCACGGTGGCGCCTCGGGTCGCTTTGATCGCCTCAAGGAGACCGCCGAGTGCTACGCCTTTGCAATAAAGTGCGTTGGATTGGACGCTTAGTTCCCCGAACGCGATTGTTGCAAACCGCTCAAAAGCTTACAATTTCCACCGAATGGCGGCATAGCTCGCCCATCAGTTCCATTGAAGGAGGCCACAATGACCTTTGAACTCCCCGCCCTGCCCTATGCCTATGACGCCCTGGGCCCCTACATGTCCGCTGAAACCCTCGAGTTTCACCACGACAAGCACCACCAGGCTTACGTGACCAACGGCAACAATCTGCTCAAGGACTCGGGTCTGGAAGGCAAGAGCCTCGAAGAGATCGTCAAGGAAAGCTTCGGCAAGAATGCTGGCCTCTTCAACAATGCCGGCCAGCACTACAACCACCTCCACTTCTGGAACTGGATGAAACCCAATGGCGGCGGCAAGTCGCTCCCGGCCAAGCTTCAGGCTGCGATCGACAGCGACCTCGGCGGCTTCGACAAGGCCCGCGCAGACTTCATCGCTGCCGGCACCACCCAGTTCGGTTCGGGCTGGGCCTGGATCGCCGTCAAGGACGGCAAGCTCGAGATCTCCAAGACCGCCAATGGCGAATCGCCGCTGATCCACGGCGCGACCCCGATCCTCGGCGTCGACGTCTGGGAGCACTCCTATTACATCGACTACCGCAATGCGCGTCCGAAGTACCTCGAAGCCTGGTTCGATAACCTCGTGAACTGGGAATATGTCGAGAAGCTCTTCGACGAAGCCCGCGGCTGATAAGACCGGCCTCATTGGCTGACAAAAACCCGCCATCCGAACAGGTTGGCGGGTTTACTCTTTCCAGAAAGTCTTTTGAGAAACCGCCCGCCCGGCTTCAAAGCAGCCCCTCGGCATGTTAACGATCCCTTTACTAATAGAGGATCGCCGTGACCGCTCCGGGCAAAACCATCGCCATTCTGGCCGCTACACCGGCCCTCAGCGCCGTGCTGAGCATGGTTCTTGCCGGCGACTCACGCCTGCGCGTGCGCCCCTTCGAGTCGGAAGCCGAGCTCTTCGCCTATATGCGCATTGCCCCGCTCGACATGCTGGTCGTCGATTTCGACCGCGAAGGCCGCCCGGCCTATGAGATGGTCGAAGCCATCCGGCTTGACCCCAGCTTCGTCTCGCGCGACCTGCCGGTCCTGGCGCTGACCCGCGCCATCACCCCGCCCATGCGCCAGCAGGCGATCAGCGCCGGTATCGATGAAGTGCTGGTCAAGCCCGCCTCACCGCGCCACCTGTTGCAACGCGTTCAGGCCCGCCTGCTCTCGCGCAGCGTCGTCGGTGCACTCGGCTTCGGTTATCGTGGACCCGAACGGCGCGACCGTATTCCGCTGAAGCGTCCCACGCCCAATCCGGGCCGCCGCCTCACCGACAACGTCATCCCGCTCTTCCCGGACCGCCGGGCGCCCCGGCCCGAGCTTGAGCCGCTGATCTAAGGCTTTTTGCCTTCGATCACTGCCCGTTCTGGGTCAGCCAGATCACCTTGTTCCAGAGATCATCGACATTGTCCGCGAACTGGATATTGCGGTCATAGCCCGGCACTGACGCCGCCAGCACATCGGTCGTGAATCCACGGATGGCCTCGAAGGCGCGATTGCGGTTGAGCATCACCACCGGCCGCCCCGCGCCAGTCGACCATGCCCGGAAAAGGGCCGTCGCCGAGGCCAGCGAACCCGGCAGCGCCACGAACACCGATGCCGCCGCCGTGAGCCGCGCATGCCGCTCCTCGGCGCTTGACAGCACCGTCACCGGCACATCTGCAAGAGCCGGCGGCATGGCGATGGTCGCGTCGGCGATCACTTCGACATGCCCATGTGCCGACCGCGCCGCCGTGATCAGCGGCACCGGCACAACACCGTTTTCCGCAAGACAGACGATATGAGCGCCCTTGCGCGCCAGCATCAGCCCGCATTCGGTCATCAGGCTCGCCCGCTCCGGATCACCCGGACCGCGATCCGAGGCAAAGACCGCGATGACCGGTCCCGTTTGCGGCGGGACGCTCATCGACGCTTGCCCGACAGTCCGCCCAGAATGCCGCGTACCAGTTCCCGACCGAGCTTGTTGGCAACGGTGCGGGCAAAGGAATTGGCGGCGGCCTCAACCGGCGTCTGACGCGTGCTGCGGCGCGGGGCTGCCGCC
>JAAZLP010000122.1 GCA_012799265.1 Phyllobacteriaceae bacterium
CGACTTCGTAAAGAGTGAGGTCCGGACCGCCGGTGATGGAGATCAGCAGGCCACGAGCACCATGCATCGACACATCGTCGAGCAGCGGGTTGGCAATGGCAGCTTCGGCAGCGTGACGGGCACGATCTTCACCCGATGCCTCGCCAGTACCCATCATCGCCTTGCCCATACCGCGCATCACGGCGCGTACGTCGGCGAAGTCGAGGTTGATCAGGCCTTCCTTGACCATAAGGTCGGTGATGCAGGCGACGCCGGAGAACAGCACTTGGTCGGCCATCGCAAATGCGTCGGCGAAAGTGGTCTTCTCGTTGGCAACGCGGAAGAGGTTCTGGTTCGGGATGACGATCAGCGTATCGACATGGCGATGCAACTCGTCGATGCCATCGTCGGCAAGACGGGTGCGACGATTGCCTTCAAAGTTGAACGGCTTGGTGACCACGCCAACCGTCAGGATGCCCTGCTCACGGGCAGCGCGCGCCACAACACGCGCTGCACCGGTACCCGTACCGCCACCCATACCGGCGGTGATGAAGACCATGTGCGAGCCGGAAAGATGATCATTGATCTCATCCCAGCTTTCTTCAGCTGCGGCACGACCAACTTCCGGGTGCGAACCAGCGCCAAGACCTTCAGTAACGCCGACGCCAAGCTGAATGATCCGCTGCGCCTTGCTCAGAGCAAGAGCCTGCGCGTCAGTATTGGCAACGACGAAGTCGACCCCATCCAGGCCAGACTCGATCATGTTGTTCACAGCGTTACCGCCGCCACCACCAACACCGAACACGGTGATGCGGGGCTTGAGCTCTTGGATATCCGGAATGGTGAGATTGATGGTCATAGGTGGCCCCATAGTGGCGTGGTTGGTTAAGATTTACCCGCCAAATCGTTAACTCCACCCTAACAAAGCCACCCATTCCGTTAACCCCAGCGCAATTTGCGAGAGACCACATCGGCTGTTTAGCGATCATTAACCATATGCGCCCGCTCAATAAATTTTCGAGATCGATGTTCGGACACGAAAGCGGCGTCGATCACGATGTAAATGTGATCGACGCCGCCAAATCAGATGACAGGTTAAGGCGGCTAAAAACTGCTTCGCAGCCAGTTGCCGACGCGGGCGAAGTAGCCGTCAGAGCCGATCAGTTTACCCCTGCCCCGCGGCTCGACATATTCCTGACCGCATACCTGCGGGTAAACCAGCATCCCGGTCACAGTGGCGAAGGCTGCGCCCTTGGCGATCTCGGGCAGGCCTGCAATCCCCATCGGGCGGCCATTGCGCACATTGCGTGCCAGGGTCCGACGCGCCACTTCCGGCAGGCCGGTCATTTCGCTGGCACCACCCGTGAGCACAAAGCGGCGCCCGCAAACATCCATCATGCCAGTTGCCTGCATACGATCACGAATGGCGGTGAGGATTTCCTCGATCCGCGGGCGCATGATGCGGGTCAGCACCGCGCGCGGGATTTGCCCCGGCGCCTCGTCATGGCTGGCGCCAACGGGCTGGATCGAAATCATTTCACGCTCGTCCGCCTGACCCGGCAGGACCGAGCCGTGAAGGGTCTTGAGACGCTCCGCGTCAGCAACGCTGACTGACAGCTGGCGTGCAATATCGAGGGTCAGATGATGCCCGCCAATTGCGATGGCGTCGGCATAGACCATATGGCCATCGTTGAAGACAGACACCGTCGTGGTGGCACCGCCAAAGTCGATGCAGGCAACGCCGAGCTGTGCTTCGTCATCGACAAGCGTTGCCAGGCCCGAGGCATAGGGCGTCGCAACCAGGGCTTCGATCTGCAGATGGCAGCGATGCAACACGAGCTCTAGATTGCGCATCGCCAGCGTTTCAGCGCTCACCACGGCGACATCGACGCCAAGTTTCTCGCCGACCATGCCATTGGGGTCGCGAATGCCCTTCTGGCCATCCAGCGCGTAACCGATCGGGAGCGCATGAATGATGGAGCGCTCAGGGCGAACCGAGCGGGAATTTACCGCCTTGAGAACGCGCGTGATATCGCTGCGCTCAACTTCCTGCCCGTCGAGAGAAACGGCTGCGGAGAATGTCTCGGAGCTCAGACGACCCGCCGTGACATTGACGAGAACACTTTCGAGAGTAAGACCCGCCGCGCGCTCGGCCATGCCAACCACGGTGCGGATGGCATGCTCCGCCTTCTCGATGTCCGTGACCACTCCGCTCTTGACGCCATGTGATGGGCCATAGCCGAAACCGATGACCTCCGCCTGGTGCGTGCGACCACGCAGCGATTTCCCCTCCGCTCGCGGAGACAGGCGCGCGATAATGCAGCAGATTTTTGTGGAGCCGATATCGAGCACCGCCACCAGCGTCGTCTTGCCGGGCTGCACCGGCCGGAGCCGAGAGGTCATCGCGTCGGTCATCATGTCTTTTTGGGGTCTTCGGTCTTGTTGGGGCGCACCGCGACGACCGTCTCGATACGAAGGTCGATGACGGAAACGTCCCGGTCCAGCAGTTGATATTCTTTTTGATAGGAGACGAGCCGATCCAGCGCCTGCGCCACGCCCTGCTCGGGCAATTGAATGCGCAGGCCGGTATCGTAGAGCATGTCCCAGCGACGGTCGGCGATCCGCGACAGCGCGATCAGGCCTTCCTTGAGCTCAGGGACGCGGCCCAACACACGGATCATCACCAGAGCGTCGTCAGCAGCGCCGTCGCCGATCACCAGCGGGAGATCGCCATAGGCGCCGCGGTCTTCGCCGATTTGGTTACCATTGCCGTCGATGA
>JAAZLP010000123.1 GCA_012799265.1 Phyllobacteriaceae bacterium
CAAGGACAACGCGCTGCTGGCGAAATATTCCGGCGGCCTCGGCAATGACTGGACTCCGGTGCGCGGCCTCGGCGCTCATATCAAGGGCACCAATGGCGAGAGCCAGGGCGTCGTGCCTTTCCTTAAGGTCGCCAATGACACGGCCATCGCCGTCAATCAGGGCGGCAAGCGTAAAGGCGCCGTCTGCGCTTATCTCGAAACCTGGCATGTCGATATCGAGGAATTCCTCGATCTGCGGAAAAACACCGGCGACGACCGCCGCCGCACCCACGACATGAATACCGCCAACTGGGTGCCAGACCTCTTCATGGAACGCGTCGAGGCCGGTGCGGACTGGACGCTGTTCTCGCCCGACGAAACGCCGGACCTGCACGATCTTTATGGCCCCGCCTTCAAGACCGCCTACGAAGCCTATGAAGCCAAGGCGGCGGCCGGCCAGATCCGCACCTTCAAGAAGGTGCGGGCCCTCGATCTCTGGCGAAAAATGCTGACCATGCTGTTCGAGACCGGACATCCGTGGATCACCTTCAAGGACCCCTGCAATATCCGCTCGCCGCAGCAGCATGTTGGCGTGGTGCATTCGTCCAATCTCTGCACCGAAATCACCCTCAATACGAACAAGGACGAGGTTGCGGTCTGCAATCTGGGGTCGGTCAATCTGCTCGCGCACGTGAGTGAGAAGGGTCTCGATCTCGACCGCCTCAGCCGCACCGTCAGCATCGCCATGCGCATGCTCGACAATGTGGTGGACATCAATTTCTACACCATCCCCGAAGCACGCCGGTCCAATCTCCGTCACAGACCTGTCGGCCTCGGCATCATGGGCTTTGCGGATGCGCTGCAGGCGCAGGGCATCGCTTATGCCTCCGATGCGGCCGTCGAGTTCGCCGATCGTTCCATGGAAGCTATCAGCTACTTTGCCATATCCGCTTCAGCCGACCTCGCGGAAGAACGCGGCGCCTACGCGACGTTCGCTGGCTCGCTCTGGAGCAAGGGTATTCTGCCGATCGACAGCCTCGACTTGCTCGCCGAGACGCGTGCCGAGATCAATATCGACCGTACCAAGCGCCTCGATTGGGAAACGCTGCGCCAGCGCGTCAGGACTGTTGGTATGCGCAATTCCAACACCATGGCCATCGCACCTACGGCGACGATCTCCAATATCTGCGGCGTCAGCCAGTCCATCGAGCCGGCCTATCAAAACCTCTATGTCAAATCGAACATGTCGGGCGACTTCACCGTCGTGAACGCCATGCTGGTGCACGATCTCAAGTCCCGCGGCCTCTGGGACGAAGTGATGATCGCCGATCTCAAATATTTCGACGGTTCGGTCGGGCAGATCGACCGCGTTCCGGATGACCTCAAGGCCATTTATGCCACCGCCTTCGAGATCGATCCTGCCTGGCTCATCGCTGCCGCCTCCCGTCGTCAGAAATGGATCGATCAGGCCCAGTCGCTAAACTTCTACCTTGCCAATCCTTCCGGCAGAGCGCTCGACGCGCTCTACCGCTCGGCTTGGAAGGCGGGTTTGAAAACCACTTATTACCTCCGTTCCCGCTCAGCGACCCATGTCGAGAAATCCACCCTCAAGGGCACGGACGGCAAGCTCAACGCCGTTGCTGTGACGCCGGTCGCACCGACGCCACAACCAATGAAATCTGCGCTGGCAATGCCGGCCCTCGACGGTCCTGCCTGCCTGATCGACGATCCCGATTGCGAAGCCTGCCAGTAAGTCCGGCCAAAGGAGAAAACGATGTCCCTCGACTGGACCAATGCCCAAGCACCCACCGCCGAAGCCCGCATTGACCGCGCTGGCGGCCGCGTATCCGTCGACGACAAGGCAATGATCAATTGCCGCGCTGACGTGAACCAGCTGCTGCCGCTCAAATACAAATGGGCCTGGGAAAAATACCTCGCGGGCTGCAACAATCACTGGATGCCGACCGAGGTCTCCATGCAGGCCGATATCGCGCTTTGGAAATCAAAGGATGGGCTGACCAAGGACGAGCGTCACACCATCAAGCGCAATCTGGGGTTCTTCGCCGCCTCGGAGAGCCTCGTGGCGAACAACATTGTCCTCGCCATCTATCGCCATCTGACCAACCCCGAATGTCGCCAATATCTCCTACGGCAGGCCTTTGAGGAGGCGGTGCACACCCACACCTTCCAATATATCGTCGAGAGCCTCGGCCTCGACGAAGGCGAGCTCTTCAACATGTATCGCGAAGTGCCCTCGATCACCGACAAGGCCGCCTGGGCGCTGGATTTCACCCAGCATCTCGACGATCCCGATTTCACTACCGGGACACCGGAGGCCGACCGCGCCTTCGTCCGCGATCTCATTGCCTTCTACGTCATCTTCGAGGGCATGTGGTTTTATACCGGGTTCGCGCAGATCCTCTCGCTGGGCCGTCGCAACAAGATGGTCGGCATCGCGGAGCAGTATCAATACATCCTGCGGGACGAGAGCATTCACCTCAATTTCGGCATAGACGTCATCAACCAGATCAAGGCGGAAAATCCCCATGTCTGGATCCCGGAATTCCAAGAGGAAGTGCGCTCAATGATCCGACGGGCGGCCGAGCTTGAAACTGCCTATGGCCGCGATACGATGCCGAGAGGTTTCCTGGGGCTCAATGCGGCGCTCTGCGAGCAATATATGCATTTCATCGCCAATCGCCGCTGCGCCCAACTCGGGCTCGCGCCCGTCTTCCCGGAAACCGAAAATCCGTTCCCCTGGATGAGCGAGGCCATGGACCTCAAGAAGGAGAAGAACTTCTTTGAGACGCGCGTCATCGAGTACCAGAATGGCGGCGCGCTCAGCTGGGACTGACCCTATGGGAGCCGGCTACCCTGTGGGGTCTCCGGCTTTCTCCTTGGCGCGCGGTCAGGGCTTTGCCAAAAGACAATCCCAGCCAATTCGATTCCGGGAGAACCAAGATGATCGAACGTATTGATACCGGGATCGCCCCCAGCTCCGCGCCGATCAATGATGCCGTACGCGCCGGCAAACATGTCTGGCTCGTCGCCATCGCTGAAGATCCGGTGACCGGCGAGATCGTCGAGGGCGGCATTGAAGAACAGGCCCGCCGTTGCATCCAGAACCTTGAGATTGCCGTCAAGGCCGCCGGCGGCACGCTGCGCAATCTGGTCATGGTCCAGATTTTCCTCACCGACAGCGCCGACGCGGCAGGGATGAACGCGGTCTATCGCGAGTTCTTCACACAGCAGCCGTTCCCGGTGCGCGCGACGGTTGTGGTCAAGGAACTTCTGGCCGACAATCTGCGCATCGAAATGACGGCGACGGCGGTACTGGACTGATGCTTCTCAAGCGCGACCTTCTCGAAGACATCAAGGCAGGCAAGGTGGATGTCATCTTCCGCCGCTGGAACAAGCCGACAGTGAAAGCAGGGGGCACGCTCAAGACCAAGGTGGGCCTTCTTGCCATCAAGTCGATGACCGACATGAGCCCAGATGACGTCACCGAAGCCGACGCCAAACGGGCGGGCTTCAAGGATGTCGCCGATTTTCGCCGTTGGCTCGATACCATGAAAGAGGGCGTCCTCTTCCAGCGCATCGAAGTGGGCTATATCGGCGAAGCCCCTACGGAATAGCGAAGGTCAGCGGCGCAAACTGCCGCTGCATGACCGCGCCAAGCCAGCGCTGCAGCGTGACCTGAGCGTCGGCAGCGTCTTCGGCCGGGAAGGCGATGCTGATGATCGCCACCACAAGGTCGTTGTCTTCGATAAGCTCTGAGGAAAGCGCAGCGGTTCCAGATAGTGTTTCGAGTTCGCTCGTCACGTGAGCTGCCGCCGCGGCTGCGCTTTCGAGATCGACATAGGGCAGGGCGATCCGCAAGTTGGAACCTGCGGAACCGTGCTCCATCGCAAAGAGAGCGAACGGGAAAGGTGGGAACCGAAGTTCGGGCTCTCCCTCCATCGCCTCTCGGATCGCGTTGATATCGCCATTGAGCATCAGGGCAGGGTCCAGGCGCTGACCAAGGAACACCTCTGCTCCAAACCCCACCACAGTTTCCAGCTGGTTGTCGCCGCTCAAGCTCTCCAGCGCGTCCAACGACGCCGTCCAGACCGGCGCCAGACCGCTTGCCCTCGGCTCAAGAAAGCCCTCAATGGTTGCCCAATTGCTGGCCACGGCCAGGTGAACTTCCAAGATCACGACACGCTGCGCCTTGCCCAATCCGCCGCCCAGAGGATTGCCCCTCTCTCTGAGGTTTTGCGCATTGTCTTCGCCTGACGCGTAGACGTTAGTCCCGGCCACTTCCCGCGTCTCATAGCCCCGGTCCAACAGCACATTGGGCGTCTCCGCCGCGAAACCTGCCTCGCCGATCAAGACGTTCAAAGTGTTGGGCGGCTCGCCAAGTGTCAGCACACCCCGCACCGCACCGAAATCTATCCCCGTGGTCGGATCGACTCCGCCCGCACGAAGAGCGGCTGCCAAAGCGGAATCTTGCACCTGCGGTGCCATCGGCCCGCTTTCGATGAAGCCATCCACGGGCGCCACATACTGGAAGATGAGGCCGCCCGTTTGGTTCGCGATTATCGGCGCAAATCGCGTGATTGGCTCTTCGGCACAAGCTGCGCCGCAGAAGATTATGGTCGCCAGGGCAGGGGGCAGCCAGCGCATGGGAAAGCCTCGCGTCTTTTGCGAAAGCCTAACCCAAATGCGTCAGGCGACAACCCCGTTCAGAACGGGATCGGCGCCGTAAATGTCATGAATTCTTTCGTCGTCGGATGGGTAAAGCCCAGTTCGGCGGAGTGCAGTTGCAGTCGGTCGGCCGCCGTCAGGTCGTCACCATCGGCATAAAATGCATCGCCGAGAATCACATGGCCCAAAGCCTTCATGTGAACCCTGAGCTGGTGCGTGCGCCCGGTGAGCGGCACGAGCTTGACGCGCGTCGCGTTCTCCTCGCGCTGGATCACCTGCCATTCAGTCTGCGCCGGTCGGCCATTTTCATAATCGACGCGCTGGCGCGGCTTGTTCTCCCAGTCCGTTGCCAGCGGCAGATCAATCAGACCAGAATCCTCTGCGATGATCCCGGAAACCCGCGCGATATAGCTTTTCGTGGTCTTTCGAAACTCGAACTGGCTGCCGATGAAGCCATGCGCCTTTTTGTTGAGCGCCAGAACAAGAACACCGGAAGTATCCTTGTCCAGGCGATGGCACATGCCGGCAGTCGGGTAAGTCTTGCGTGCCCGATATTCTATGCAGTCCCAGAGGCTCGGGTCTTTACCCGGCACGGATAGCAGGCCAGACTGCTTGTCCACCACCAGAATATCCTCATCGACATGAAGAATGTTCAGGTAGGGTTCAGTTGGCGGGAAGTAGTTGACGAGAGTAGGCATTGGTCCGGGCATGAGGCCCTGTACCAGAGGTTTGCCTCTTTGACCAACAGCTTGGGGGACAAGCTCTATGTGGGACTTTTCAATTGGCCGTGCACTCGGCCTCATGGCACGGACCTGGCCCTTCGTTGCCTTTCGTATGCTGGTCTATTTCGGCATTGCAGTGGCCTATGTTCTGGTGACCGGCATGGGCGCTGGCATTGGCTGGGGCGTGGGCGCATTTGGCGATGCTGATTTCCAGACCACGACCTCCGTCTGGGGTGGCATTGCCGGGTTCGGTCTCACCGCTGGCGTCATCTATTTTCTGCGCGAATACATCCTCTATGTCGTCAAGGCCGGCCACATTGCCGTGCTGGTCGAGCTTATGGACGGCAAGGATATCCCCGATGGCCGCTCACAGATCGATTATGCATCCGGCGTCGTCAAAGAACGCTTTGCCGAAACCAGCGTGCTCTTCGGGGTTGATCAACTGGTGAAAGGCGTCCTCGCTGCGATCACCGGCATCGTGCAGGGCATCGCGTCCTTCCTGCCCATTCCGGGCGTCCAGCAATTGGTGGGCGTTGTCCGTGCCTTCCTGCGCATCGCTGTTGGCCTGGTCGATGAAGTGATCCTCGCCTTTGCCATCCGCACCCGTTCTACCAATCCCTGGGACTCGGCCAAGACGGCGCTGGTGCTCTATGGCCAGAACTACAAGGTGATGTTCAAGAACGCCGCCTGGATCACGGTCATCACCTATGGCCTCTCCTTCCTCGTCTTCCTCATCATGCTCGCCCCTGCCGCTGCCGTGGTCTGGATGATCCCGGGCAGCTGGTCTGCCGGCGGTTTCATCTTCGCCATTCTCTTCGCCTGGGCCGTAAAGGTTGCGCTCATCGAACCCTTCGCCACTGCGTGCCTGATGGAAGTCTACTTCAAGACCATCGAAGGCCTGTCGCCCGACCCCGTCTGGGACCAGCGCCTCGACGCCGCGTCGAACAAATTCGGCCAGCTCAAGGAAAAGGCCGCGAACTGGGCGACACGTCGGTTTAGTGGCGGGACACAGAGCCCGGAGACGAGCCAACAGGCTTAGGAAGTGCGCCGCGCTGGGAGATTGGGGCCCTCAGCGCGGCGGCCATAACTGCGGCGGTGCTGCACGTCAGAACCGATAGTGCAGCCGCACACAGCCCATATCCAAAGCCTTGGCCGAGATCAGCTCAGGTGACGCCCGAAACCCGGTCGCCGGAAACAGCGGCAGTCCACCGCCAATGATTTCGGGGATGACATAGATTTCCAGTTCATCAAGCGCGCCGCGCTCCATGAAAGCCATCTGCAACTGGCCGCCGCCGAGCATCCAGACGTCGCCATCGTCCAGCGCCCGCAGTTCAGCGATCAGCGCGTCGACGTCCGAACGGGTCTCCAGAGCGCCGATCGGGTTATCGAGCGGGCGGCTGGTCACCACAAAGGCGCGCTGCTCGCCATAGGCCCATTCCTGCTCCGCTGCGATCCAGTCATAGGTGCCGCGCCCCATGACCACCGTGCGGATGCCCTTGATGAAATGGCGATAATCATGCTCGCCAATGTCCATGTCGTTATATTTGAACAGCCAGTCGAGGCTTCCTTCAGCGTCAACGACAAACCCGTCGAGGCTCGCTGCAATATAGCCCACAATCCGCGCCATCTTTCTCTCCGTGTCTGGATTTTCTGCTGCCTGCATGCGCCAGCACTTGGTCAGGCGGTGGCAGTAGGCGCACAGTCCAGCACATGTCCGTGACCCGGTTCTTCGGAACCTGAAGGGTGGCCACCCCGTTTCCCTAATGAGAATTCTTTCAAAGGAGACGACCATGCATAAGGACGAAGTCGCAGGCGCCGCAAAGCAGGCCAAGGGTGCAGTCAAGGATGCGGTCGGTGGTCTCACCGGCAACACCAAGATGCAGGCCGAAGGCAAGATGGATAAGGCCGAAGGCAAACTCCAGCAGAAGGCTGGCGAGGTTAAGGACAATCTCGGCAAGGCGCTGAAGAAATAGTCCGCGAGGACAGACGGAAAGGGCCACTTCGGTGGCCCTTTTTTGTTGCGCCGAATTGCCTTCGTGTCAGCGCTGGCGCATGAAGCCCGGGAAATAAGCGAGGCGAGAATGGGCATCGAGATCGAACGCAAATTTCTGGTGACGTCAGACGGCTGGCGGACGCTGGCGACGTCTTCATCCTCCATGCGCCAGGGCTATCTGTCCGAACACGCCAGAGCGACCGTTCGCATCCGCATTGTCGACGACAGCCAGGCTATCCTCACTATCAAGGGACGTCCTACAGGGCTGGCCCGTGCCGAATTCGAGTATGAAGTGCCGCTGGACGAGGGCAGGGCGCTCCTCGAGATGTCCCGTCCGGCCGTGGTCGAAAAGCGCCGCTATCTCGTCCCCCATGGCGACCACCTCTGGGAAGTCGACGTATTCGAAGGCAGCCATGCGGGCCTCGTCATGGCCGAAGTGGAAATGAGTGCCGAGGATGAGGTTGTCGTCCTGCCGGAATGGCTCGGCGCGGAAGTCTCCCATGACGACCGCTTCGCCAATGCCAGCCTTGCGCGCGATCCGCGTATCCCCAGTCTTGACCCTCACGGGACGTGAGGGCCTAATCGCTTATCTCGCGGAGAATGCGAGACGATGAAGACCTACACAGTCAAACAACTGGCCCGGCTCGCCGGTGTTTCGGTGCGCACGCTGCACCATTACGATGAGATCGGCCTGTTGCGTCCAGCCTTCACGGGCGAAAATCGCTATCGCTATTACGGCGAGGAGGAATTGCTGCGCCTGCAGCAGATCCTAATCCATCGCGAACTGGACATTCCCCTGGCCGAAATCGGCGCGCTTCTCGATGCACCCGGATTTGATCGGCTGGAAAGTCTCAAGAAACAGCGGGAGCGTCTGGAAGTGCAGGCGAAGCGCTACGCCACAATGGTGCAAACGATCGACCGCACGATCGCGCACCTTTCAGGAAATCGCACAATGAAGGACGAAGATCTCTATTCCGGGCTCGTGTCGCCGGAAAAGCAGGCCGCATATGAAGCGTGGCTTGTCGAGCGCTATGGCGCTGACATGCAAATCCATATCGAGACCAGCCGCAAATCCATGTCGGGCGCTGACACGATGGCCTCCATGATGGCAGAGCTCAAGGACATCGAGGAGGGTCTTGCCGAAGGCCTACGTCGTGGTCTGCCGCCGCAGGCAACGGCGCTCGATCCCATGATTGAACGCCACCGCGCCTGGGTCGCCGCCTCCTGGGGTCGCGATTGCCCCCCGGAAGCATATGCGGGGCTCGCCGATATCTATGAGCATGAGGGTTTCCGCGCTCGCTACGAGGCCATCGAGCCCGGCTTTGCCGACTACCTAATCACGGCCATGCGCGCCTGGGCGCGGCGTGAGGCCTGAGCGCGAGGCTGCCCTGCACGGGTTCGGCTAGGCGCGAGGACGCTATTGGCTTAAGGACAGCGTTTTCGTGCCTAACACATTTACGACTAATCGAACGGAACGCCGACCATGCTGATCACTGCAGAAGATTTTGAGGCCATCGCCTCCGGACAGGTGGACACGGCGTTTCGGCGCTGGGTGAAGCCGACGGTCAAGGTCGGCGATACCTTGACCACTGCTGCCGGCATTCTGGCCGTCGAGGCTGTCGACGTCGTGGGGCTCAATGCCGTCGAGCAGGAAGATCTGGAACGCGCGGGCTTCAGCGCCCGCGATGAACTCAATGCCATGCTGGGCAAGCGCGACGGCTCGCTCTACCGGATACGCCTCCGCTATGTCGGTGAAAATCCCCGCGTTGTACGGAGCGAAAGCGAGACACTGTCGGATGCCGAATTCGCTGAGATCGCCGAAAAGCTGGCGCGCATGGATGGCGGCAACCCCTGGACGCATCGTGCGCTTGAGCTGATCGAGCAGGGGCCCGGTGCTCCGGCTGAGGAGCTGGCGCAGACCATGGGCATGGACAAGACGCGCTTCAAGAACAGCGTGCGGCGCCTGAAAGCCCTTGGCCTCACCGAAAGCCTCGTCATCGGCTATGCACTGTCCCCACGTGGCGGCGCATTTCTGGCCCGCACCCGCTCCGCCGCCTGAGCTACTGCCAGCGCTTGAAGCTCTTTATGTGGGGCAAGGCCTCCGCCACCTTGGTGACGATCCGGTTGACCGGGTCCGTCACCGGCAGGACGATGACATTCTCCGTTGCAGGGTCGGGCACTTCCAGCGTCGCGAACTGGCTGTCGAGCAGGCTTGTCGGCATATATTCATGGCTGCGCTTGGCCATGCGCTCGGCGATCACTTCACGGCTGCCATCGAGATAGACGAAGAGCACCGGCTCGCCTGCCTTTTCGGTGATGAAATCACGATAGGCCTTCTTCAGCGCCGAGCAGGCGCCGACGGCGACACCCTTGCGCCCTGCCGCCTCCTTCAGCGCCGCCGTCAGCGCTTCCAGCCAGGGCCAGCGATCGTCGTCAGTCAGCGGCGTGCCCGCGCGCATTTTTTCGACATTGGCTTCGGGGTGATACTTGTCCCCGTCGAGAAACGGCGCGTGCAGCGCCCGACCCAGAGCCGCGCCAATGGTCGACTTGCCGGATGAGCTGACGCCCATGACGATGATGATGCGGGCCGGTTCAAACTGTGGCTGTGAGGGCGCCGTCGACATAGATGATCTGTCCATTCACAAAACGGGACGCTTCGGAGGCGAGGAAGACGGCGGTGCCGCCTAGTTCTTCGGGTTGGCCCCAGCGCGCCATGGGTGTGCGCGCCTCAACCCAGGCATTGAATTTGGGGTCATTGACCAGCGCTTCATTGAGCTCGGTGACGAAATAGCCGGGCGCAATGCCATTGATGTTGAGCCCATGCCGCGCCCAGTCCACCGCCATGCCGCGCGTGAGATTGGCCACCGCCGCCTTGCTCGCGGCATAGGGGGCGATGGAATAGCGGGCAAAGGACGACATCAGCGAGCAGATATTGATGATCTTGCCCCATCCCCGCGCGATCATGTAGCGCGCCACCGGCTGGCTGACATTGAAGATCGACGTCACATTGGTCGCGATCAGCTGGTCGAACTTTTCCGGCGGAAAGGCCTCCAGCGCGCTGCGGAACTGCATCCCGGCATTGTTGACCAGGATGTCGATGGGACCGATCTCGTTCTCGATGTGGCTGATGGCCTCGCCGACGCTTTCGCGGCTGGTCACATCAAAG
>JAAZLP010000124.1 GCA_012799265.1 Phyllobacteriaceae bacterium
CCGCGTCCCGAGATCATCGGCACATAAATGCCGATGGCAGCGAGAATGGGCGCGAGCATCAGGCTCACATTGTCCCCTACCCCGCCCGTCGAATGCTTGTCTGCCACAGGGCCATCGAGATCAGACCAGTCGAGCACCGTGCCGCTATCCCGCATGGCCAGCGTCAGCGCCACGCGCTCATCCATTTCCATTCCCTGGAAATAGACCGCCATGGCAAAGGCCGCCGCCTGGGCGTGCGATACGGAGCCCCCCGCAAACCCGGCAATGAAGCGGGCGATGTCGCCTGCCGCCAGCGCCTCGCCATTACGCTTCTTGATGATGACTTCCTGCGGGAGAAAAACCATCAGCTTTTGACCTTATAGAGCCGCACCGGCGAGGGCGTTCGCGCAATCACCTTCTTGGCTTCGAGATCCAGCTGCACGGCCTTGACCCACCATCCTGCCTTCTCCCCGCCCGGGAAGAGGTCTGCCGACAGTTTGGGCTTCACCGCCGCGATGACTTCGGCAACCGTCATGCCCGGCGCAGCCTCGGGCAGCACGTCGAGCACGGCCGTCCGCACCGCCGCAAACTTTGCGGCGTCCACGCGATAGGTTTTTCCCGGCTGGCCGACATTCTCGATTTCGATCTTGTCGGTCATGGCCTTAAGCTCCGTAGGGGATCCAGACGTTCTTGACCTGCGTGGCCTTGCCCAAGAGGTAGTCACGGGCAAAAGCATCGGCGCTGAGATCGATATCCATGCCGCGGCTGGTCCAGGTCTGCTTGAGATTGCCGACAGAAGCCCTCTCGACCATGGTCGAACCTTCCGCCGAGCCCATGAACCAGAGCGCATCGACGCCGTCATGCTCGGCCAGCGTCTTCGCCAGCGCGATGCTGTCGCCGGTAATGATGTTGACCACACCGGCGGGAACGTCCGATGTCTCGAGGACTTGGTAGAAATCGGTCATCGACAGCGGCGCTGTCTGCGAGGGGATGAGGACAACCGTATTGCCCATGGCAATGGCCGGGGCGATCAGCGCGATCGAGCCAAGCAGCGGCCTGGTATCTCCCGCGACAATGCCCATGACGCCCAGCGGCTCAACCATGGCGGCAGCCACGGCGCGCATGGGCGGGTTGTGCACGGCGCCATCATATTTGTCGGCCCACCCGGCAAAAGCAAAGAGCTGCTCGACGGCCTGCGCCACTTCTTCGGCCCCGTCGGCGCCAGTCTGCGCTTTGATGCGGGAGGCGAATTCGTCCCGGCGATAATCAAGGTTCTCGGCGAGGTAATAAAGGATCTGCGCCCGGCTATGGGCAGCGGTCGTCGACCAGCCGAGAGCTCCGCGGGCCTTTTCGACGGCGTTACGGATATCCTTGCGGTTACCCTCGCCGACTTCGCCCACGAGTTGGCCCTTGGGGCCCAGCACCGGTCGATTATAGCCGCTATCCGGCCGCGCCTGCTTGCCGCCGATATAGAACTTGGCCGTCTGGTCGAGTTGCCCCGCATCGAGCGGATTGGCTTTCGCCGACGCGGTCACAGCCGGCAGCGTTGCCGCAGGCTTCAGCGCCTTTTCCCATTTGGGCTTGAGATAGACGCTCATCCCCTCGCGACCACCTTCGCGGCCAAAGCCGCTTTCCTTGTAGCCGCCGAAGCCAACAGCGGCGTCAAAGTTGTTGGTGCCGTTGATCCAGACTACACCGGCCTTGAGCTTTGGCGCAATGTCGAGCGCGAGGTTGATGTTCTCGCTCCAAAGCGTAGCGGCAAGCCCGTAGCGAGTATTGTTGGCCAGCGCGACCGCCTCTTCCGGCGTGCGGAAGCTCATCGCCACCAGCACCGGGCCAAAGATTTCTTCGGCCACCAGCGTATTGGCAGGCGAGACATTGGTGACGAGCGCGGGCTTGAGGAAGCATCCGGTGTCCGGCACGCTGCCATCGGGCTCATAGACGACGGCACCTTCGGCCACA
Organism: Phyllobacteriaceae bacterium; assembly: GCA_012799265.1. Lineage (GTDB taxonomy): Bacteria > Pseudomonadota > Alphaproteobacteria > Rhizobiales > Devosiaceae > Devosia. Next base: position 1,942 of record JAAZLP010000124.1, read on the forward strand.
CCGCGCTTCATCAGATCGCGAATACGCTCGACCTGTACCGGCGCCACCAGCGCGCCGATGTCGACCGACTTGTCCAGCGGATCACCGACACGGAGCTTGGCCATGCGCGCCTTCACCTTGGCGATGAAGCGCTCCTCGATGCTTTCCTGCACGAGGAGGCGCGAGCCCGCGCAGCAGACCTGGCCCTGATTGAACCAGATTGCATCCACCAGGCCTTCAACAGCGCTATCAAGGTCAGCGTCTTCAAAAACGATATAGGGCGACTTCCCGCCCAGCTCGAGGCTGAGACCCTTGCCCGAGCCAGCGGTTGCCGCGCGGATGATCTTGCCGACCTCGGTCGAGCCGGTGAAGGCGATCTTGTCGACATCCGGGTGATCGACGATGGCCGCGCCCGTGTCGCCCTCGCCCGTCACGATATTGACCACGCCCTTGGGCAGGCCGACGCGTTCGCAGATCTCGGCAAAGAGCAGCGCCGTCAGGGAGGTGAACTCAGCCGGCTTCAGCACCACCGTATTGCCTGCCGCCAGCGCCGGAGCGACCTTCCAGGCCAGCATCAGCAGCGGAAAGTTCCACGGAATGATCTGGCCACAGACGCCGTAGGGGACGTGGTCCGGGAACTCGCGCTCAAGATGGGTTGCCCAGCCGGCGTGATGATAGAAATGGCGCGCGACCAGCGGAATGTCGGCATCGCGGCTTTCGCGGATCGGCTTGCCATTGTCCATGGTCTCCAGCACGGCAAATAGCCGGCTGTGCTTCTGGATCATCCGAGCAATAGCATAGAGATATTTGCCGCGCTCATAGCCGCGCAGCCCGCTCCAGGACGGGAAGGCAGCCCGCGCGGCCTTCACCGCGGCGTCGACGTCCTCTGCCGTGCCATCGGTGATCTCGGCCAGCGAAGCTCCCGTCGCCGGATTATTGGCGGCAAAGGTCTTTCCCGGCTTGGTCCATTCGCCATTGATGAAATGGCCGAACTTGCGATCCCTGCTGTCGAGCCAGGCAATCGCCTGATCGGCGGCTTCGGGCGCGGGACCGTATTCGAGGCTTTCAAAAATCTGCATGATCTTGTTCATCGCAATGCCTCAAACCATGGGCTGGCGGTAGTCAGCGGCATAATGACCGGTCAGGCCATGCTCGAGCTGACGTTCGATATCGGTGAGAAGGCTCGAGGCGCCAAAGCGGAAAAGGTGCGGCTGCAGCCAGTGATTGCCCAGCTCTTCCTTCATCAGCGCCATATATTTCAGCGCGTCGCCCGCGGTCGAGATGCCGCCTGCCGGCTTATAGCCGATCTCGATGCCGGTCTCCTCGGCAAACCAGCGGATCATGCGGATCATGGTCAGCGAGGTGACCAGATTGGCGTTGGTCTTTTCCTTGCCGGTCGAGGTCTTGATGAAGTCCGCGCCCGCCATCATGCAGACCAGCGAAGCCTTGGCGACATTGGTCTGGGTCGCCAGTTCCCCGGTGCCCAGAATGGTCTTGATATGGGCCGCGCCACAGGCCTTGCGGAAGGCTTTGACCTGATCATAGAGCGCCTGCCAGTCGCCGCGCAGCACCATGCCGCGCTCGATGACAATGTCGATTTCCTCGGCCCCGTCCTTCACCGAAGCCTCGATCTCGGCGATCTTGGTTTCAACGGGTGCGAGACCATGTGGGAACGCCGTCGAGACCGCAGCAACCGGGATATTGCTCCCCGCCAGTGCATCGACCGCCGTCTTGACGAAGCTATGGTAGACGCAGACCGCGCCCGGCACGATGCGGGTATCGCCAATCCCGAGCTTTTCGCGGATATCGGCGCGCAGCGGATTGCGGGCCTTGGCGCAGAGGCGTTCGACGCGCCCCGGCGTATCGTCGGCATTGAGCGTCGTCAGGTCGATCATGGTGATCGCCTTGAGGAGCCAGGCGAGCTGATAGTCTTTCTTGACGGTGCGGCGCGTGCCGATCGTATTGGCGCGACGCTCCAGCGCCGAGCGGTTCATGCGCACGCGCTCGACCCAGTCGAGATCCAGCGGAAAGCCCGGATTGCGCTTGTGCACCGGAGCGGGCTTGCTCGTGTCGACGACTTTCAAACTCATACTGTCCTCCACGCTCGTGGATTGGCCGGCGCCTCCGGCTCTATTTGTCCAGAAATTCCGGACCGAAACTATGGGGCAGCAGCTGCTCCAGCGTCTGGACCAGCGGCTCGCCATCAACGCCATGCGAGATCACTTCGACATCGAGGTCGGCAAACTCGCGGATGCGCTGGCGGCAGCCACCGCAGGGCGTCACCGGCATAACGCCGGGCCCGGTCACATAGATGCGCCTGATGCGCTTGCCGCCGCCTGCCAGCATGGCGGCGATGGCACTGGGCTCGGCGCAATTACCCACCGGATAGGCGGCGTTTTCGACATTGCAGCCGGCATAGATTTTGCCGTCATCGGCGAGGATCGCCGCGCCCACCTGAAACTTCGAATAGGGCGCATAGGCGCGCTGACGAACAGCTTCAGCGGCCTCGTAGAGGGCCTTGTCTTGATCAGTCATGCTCATCTGGGCTCAAGCGCCAGCCTTTCGGCTAGCGCTCCTTCGTATAGGGAATACCCGAGGCTTTCGGGGCCACTGCGCGACCGACAAAGCCGGCCAAGAGGATCACCGTCAGGATATAGGGCAGCGCCTGAATGGCCTGCACCGGCACTTCCCCGATAATGGGGAATTCCTGGCCCTGGATACGGAACTGAACCGCATCGAGGAAGCCGAACATCAGACACACTAGCAATGCCGGACCCGGACGCCACTTGGCAAAGATCAGCGCGGCCAGCGCGATATAGCCACGGCCTGCAGACATGTTGTTGTTGAAGCCAGCCGACTGCGCGATCGAGAGATAGGCGCCACCGATACCCACCAGCACTGCGGTGATGATCAGCGCCTGATAGCGCAGACGCGTCACCGAGATACCGGCCGTATCGATCGCCTTGGGGTTCTCGCCCACAGCGCGGAGCCTGAGGCCAAAGCGCGTGCGGAACAGCACCCAAGCCGTCACCGGCACGGCGATGAAGGCGAAATAGGTGATGATGTTATGGCCCGAAATCAGCTCGTAATAGATCTGGCCGATGATCGGCACTTCCCGCAGTTCATTGGCAAAAGGCAGCGTGATCGGGTTGAAGCGCCGGTCTCCGGAAAGCTGGGGCGTATAGCCACCGCGCTTGAACCAGGACTGGCCCAGGAAGGTGGTGAGACCCGCCGCGAGGAAGTTGAGCGCCACGCCGGAAATGGCCTGATTGCCCTTGAAGTTGATCGAGGCAAGGCCGTGAATGCCGGAGAACACCAGCGCCGCGCCGATACCGGCGAGCAGGCCCAGCCAGGCAGAACCGGTCACGGCTGCCGTTGCCGCTGCCGCGAAGGCACCGGCAAGAAGCTTGCCCTCAAGACCGATATCAACAATGCCCGCGCGTTCCGAATAAAGACCTGCCAGACAGGCCAGGATCAGCGGCACCGCAAGGCGTGTCGTGGAGTCGAGGATGAGGGTGAGGTCGACGATAAGCTGTTCCATCACTTGCCTCCCGCCGTAGCGCCGGCTCGTGTCAGAAGTCGCGCCAGCGGCGCCCTCAGCATGTCACCCATGGCACCCGTGAAGAGGATAACCAGCGCCTGAATGGTGACGATCATTTCGCGGGTAATGCCCGGCATCTGGAAGGCCAGTTCCTGCCCGCCCTGATAGAGAATGCCGAAGAGCAGCGCTGAAAGGCCAACGCCCACCGGATGCGCTCGACCCATGAAGGCCACGGCGACGCCCACAAAACCGGCACCATTGACGAAGTTGAGGATCAGTCGCCCCTGCACGCCGCCGACATTGTTGACGGCGACCATGGCAGCCAGTGCACCGGCCATGGCCATGACGATCATGATCAGCTTCTGGTTCGAAATACCGGCATAGCCTGCAGCCACCGGATTGTTGCCCAGCGAGCGGACGGCATAGCCGAACTTGGTGTGCCAGATCAGCCAATAGACAAAGATCAGCGCCGCGATGGCGAGGAAGAATGTCAGGTTGACCGGAGAGTTCTTGAAGAGATCGATAAAGGTGCGCAACTGCGGCACGCGGGTGATCGCTTCGAGCGGCGCGCTTTCGTCCGAGTTCACACCAGCCGGCTTCAACTGCCGGGAGATGATGTAGCTCATCATCGAAGTGGCAATGAAGTTGAAGAGGATGGTGGTGATGACGATGTGGCTACCGCGCTTGGCCTGAAGATAGCCCGGCACGAAGGCCCACGTAGCGCCGAACAGCGCCCCGACAATGATCATCAGCGGGAACATGATCGCCCAATGGGTGCCATTGAGCGCGAGACCAATGAGGATCACGCCCAGGCCGCCGACATAGGCCTGCCCTTCGGGCCCGATATTGAAGAGACCTGCATGATAGGCCAGCGACACGGCCAGCCCGGCAAAGATGAAGTCGGTCGTGTAGTAGAGCGTATAGCCAAAGCCCGACCCATAGCCGAAGGCGCCATAGAGCATGATGCCCACGGCTTCGAGCGGGTTCTGCCCCACGGCAAGAACGATGAGGCCACCCACGAGGAAGGCAAGCACGACGTTGAGGACTGGCAGAAGGGCGATATCAGCCCAGCGCGGCAAAGTGTTCATCAGTTGGTCTCCCTGCCGGCATTGTTCTTGGGAGACATCTGCACCAGCGTCTGCTGGATAGGCGTCTCGTGCTCGGGCAGCGTGCCTGGTTCGGTAACCACGCGGTCTGGATGTGAACCGGTCATGAGAAGACCCAGTTCGGTCTCGTCGGCCGTGGCCGGATCGGCCTCGCCCACGATATGACCGTCAAACATCACGAGGATACGGTCCGACAGCGAACGGATCTCGTCCAGTTCCACCGAGACAAGAAGGATTGCCTTGCCGGCATCGCGCATCTTGATGATCTGGTTGTGAATGAATTCGATGGCACCGATATCGACGCCACGGGTCGGCTGACCGACGATCAGCACGTCCGGATCGCGTTCCATCTCGCGCGCCAGCACGATCTTCTGCTGGTTGCCGCCGGAGAAATTGGCGGTCTTGAGATCCAGCGACGCCGGGCGGACGTCGAACTTCTTCATATATTCGGTGGCGGTCTCGCGCGCCTTGGCGATATCGAGGCCAAGGCCGGAGCCATACTTGTCCTGATAGCCGAGAATGGCGTTTTCCCAGGCAGCGAAATTGGTGATCAGCCCCATGCGGAGACGATCTTCCGGCACGTGGGCGAGGCCGGCATCGCGGGCACGCTTTGCGCCATCATCGCCATCAAGCGAGAGCACATTGCCATTGACGGAAATCGTGCCGCCAAGCTGGTCGCGCATGCCGGCAATGGATTCAAGCAGTTCGGACTGCCCGTTGCCCGCGACCCCGGCAATGCCGACGATCTCGCCGGCGCGCACCTGGAAGGAAACGTTCTTGACGCGCGGCACCTTGAAATCGTCCGAGACGATCAGGTCCTTCACGTCGAGCAGCACCTTGCCCGGATTGGCCGGACCCTTTTCCACGCGCAGCAGCACGCGGCGGCCCACCATCAGCTCGGCGAGCTGCTCAGGCGAAGTGTCGGAGGTGTTGAGCGTCTGCACCATCGTGCCCTGACGCATCACCGAGACCTCGTCAGTAATGGCCATGATCTCGCGCAGCTTGTGCGTGATGAGGATGATGGTCTTGCCCTCTTCGCGCAGCTTGCGCAGAATGCGGAAGAGGTGGTCGGCCTCGGCCGGCGTCAATACGCCGGTGGGCTCGTCCAGAATAAGCGTTTCGGCGCCGCGATAGAGCGCCTTGAGGATTTCGACGCGCTGCTGCTGACCCACGGAGAGGTTTTCAACGATCGCGTCCGGATTGATCTCGAGCCCATAGTCGCGGGCGAGCTGCTTGAGATGCTCGCGCGCCTTGTTGAGCGTTGGGCGCAGCAGAGCCGAGTCTTCGGCACCCAGGACGATATTTTCGAGAACAGTGAAATTGTCGACCAGCATGAAGTGCTGGTGAACCATGCCGATACCCAGCGCCAAGGCGTGGCGGCTGTCGGTGATCGCATGGGGCACACCGTTGACGCGGATTTCCCCGCTGTCAGCCGTGTAGAAGCCATAGAGGATCGACATCAGCGTCGACTTGCCGGCGCCGTTCTCGCCCACGATGCCGTGGACCGTACCGCGCTTGATGGCAAGGTTGATGTCGCGATTGGCGTGAACCGGGCCAAAGTGCTTGTTGATGCCAATAAGCTCGATGGCGAGCGATGAGTCAGCGGCCCTTTCGGGCCGCTGATGATCGCTGGGATTCGGACTTGTCATGTGAAGTCCTTACTCCTGATTTTTGCCTCAGAGGGCGGGGCAGGCCTTGTCGGTGCGGTAGTCATGCACGACAACAGCGCCGGAGATGATGTCAGCAGTTGCCTTTTCGACAGCAGCCTTCATCTCGTCGGTGATGAGCGAAGCATTGTGCTCGTCGAACGCAGCGCCAACGCCTTCTTCAGCCAGACCGAGGGTGATCACGCCCGGCTCCCAGGTGCCGTCTGCAACGCCCTTCATGGCGTTGTAGGTAGCAACGTCGACGCGCTTGAGCATGGAGGTCAGGACCGAGCCGGGGTGCAGGTGGTTCTGGTTGCTGTCAACGCCGATACCGAACTTGCCGGCGTCTGCTGCAGCCTGGAGCACACCGGCGCCAGCGCCACCAGCGACGTGATAGACAACGTCTACGCCCTGATCGAGCTGCGACTTGGCGACTTCAGTTGCCTTGCCGGGGTCGTTGAAGGCTTCAAAGCCCGAACCCACATAGGTTTCGAAGACTTCGATGTCCGGGTTGACCGACTTTGCGCCCTGGGCATAGCCGCAGGCGAAGGCTTCGAGCAGGTCGAAGTTGAAGGCCGGGATGACGCCGATCTTGCCCGATTCAGACTGCATGGCAGCCAGAATACCGACGAGGTACGAGCCTTCCTGCTCCTTGAAGACAACCGACTGAACGTTCGGCAGATCAACGACGGTGTCGATGATGGTGAAGCTGGTATCGGGGAATTCAGGTGCCACGGCGCGCAGCGCGGTTTCCCAGGAGAAGCCCGGCAGCACGATCGGGTTGTTGCCGCGCGAAGCGAACTGGCGCACGGCCTGTTCACGCTGGGCGTCGCCCGAGATTTCGAGGTCCTGGTAGTTGCCGCCCTCGGCCTTGAACCGCTCAGCGCCGTTATAGGCAGCTTCGTTGAACGACTTGTCGAACTTGCCGCCGCCGTCATAGACGAGTGCGCCGTCAGCGAAGGCTGCACCAGCCATCATTGCGCTCAGCGCAACGCCACTGACCATGGCCTTGGTAAGAGTCGAAATTTTCATTGGTTTTAGCTCCCTGTCTCGCACCGGCGTTTGGGGCCAAGCCCTTGGGACAAACGGCGTGCGCTAACAAAGGATAAAACCGTGCAATTTCGTTACCCGCAAGGGGTAAGCGAGGAAATTTATCCGGTTGGTCAAAAATGGTGTGAAGTGTCGCACCCGATTTTAGAGTCGATCCAGGAGCGACTCAAACAGGCCGAAAATATTCAAGTCCCCGTAAAGGGTTAGCACTACAGCAAGAGCGGCGATTGCATAGAGTGCGAGGGTGTCACGGGTCTGAATGGTCATTTTCAATTTGAGATAAATTGCGCGGGGTCGCCCTATCTCTAAACCCGGAAACGACCCGCAATCATGACCTTTCTGGGGCGCCGCACCAGACGGTTAACCAATTCTAAAGATTACACTATTCGTCAGGCGTCAGGGTCTCGATTTCCACACCCATGGCCTGGGCAAAACGTTCGAAAAAGCCATCGATGATCTTTTGGGCCGAGTTGCCGATAATTGCCTTGCCCATCCGCATAATTTGACCCGAGGCACCGCCTTCGGCGCGAAAGGACAGCAGGGTTTCTTGCCCGTGATCCACAAGGCGGATGCGGGCACTGCCCTCTGCAAGCCCCAAAAGACCGCCCTTGCCGCGCCCGGAGAGGACATAACTTTCGGCCGGAATGACGTCGGAAAGGCGCAGTTCGCCTTTGAAGCTCGGCTTCATGACCCCGAGATTGACGGTAATCTCGAGGTCGAGACTGTCAGGGCCCGACCAGGCAATGAGACTGCAGCCGGGAATCGCAGCCTTGAGCATTTCCGGATCATTGAGCGCTTCCCAAACGGCATGGCGCGGAGAAGCGATGCGATAGCGGCCACCAAATTCCATCAGCGAAGCTGCCAGGTCTGTTTGAGGAGCCGCGCCGGGCTGAAGATAAATAGGTCCATAGCGACTTTACCACGCCCTTTAACTGAGGCTTTTTCGCACCAATATGGACTAAATAGTCAGCCACACCCTCACATGCAATTGTCAGGGGGCGTAGCAGACGCAATTTAGAAGCCAACGGCAAGAGCCGAATGTTGCAGGGAGCCCTTTATGTCCGACACAACCACCACCGCATCGACCGCCACTTCCGGCGTTTCCGTGTTGGCTGAAAAGCCGCTGCAGTACCTCGACAAGGCAGTCAACGCCATCCGCGACCTCGGCATTTGGCCTGAGCAGCAGGGCGAACAGCCGATTACCGGCCTTCTCAGCCAGATCACCGAGCTCGACGAAACCCGCGTCATCCTCATCGGCCGCACCCTGAGCCAGGCCTCCGCCTTCAACGAAGTCGTCCGTGAGCAGGTCTCTGCCATGCAGATCGGCGAGCGCTACGAAGACATCACCAAGGGCTTCGACTCGATCCGCGACGACGCCAAGGCAATGGTGGACCAGCTCCAGGACAACAAGATCGACCTCTTCGAGCGCGTCTCCAATGTCTGGATGAAGGTCAGCCGTGGCGACATCGCCACCCGCTTCAACAAGATCCGCGACATCTACCTCGACGTCACCAAGGACACCAAGGACCAGATCGACCGCGAGCAGACCATTCTCGAGGCCTATCGCGATTTCCGCGGCGCGCTCAAGCAGGCCGAGGTGATGGCACTTGAAGTGCTGCACACCGCCGAAGGCCGCCTTGAGGAAAAGAAGAACATCCTCCAGAGCGCCGCAGACGAGCTGGCCGCCTATGCTGGCGACGTGCCGGCTGACCGCGCCCGCC